>CAZNSL010000908.1:0-2805 GCA_964574975.1 uncultured Alcaligenaceae bacterium
AACTGCGCCGCCATCCCGGAGACCCTTCTGGAGAGCGAGCTGTTCGGCCACGAGAAGGGAGCGTTCACCGGGGCGGATCGCAAGCGGATCGGCAAGTTCGAGCAGGCGAGCGGCGGCACGCTATTCCTCGACGAGATCGGCGACATGACGCCGCTGACGCAGACCAAGGTCTTGCGCGTTCTCCAGGGGCAGGAGTTCCAGCGGGTCGGCGGCAACGAGGCCATCCGGGCCGATGTGCGGATCGTCGCTGCCACGCACCGCGACCTGGAAAAGATGGTCGCCGCGGGCACGTTCCGCGGCGACCTGTTCTACCGGCTCAACGTCTTCACCATCGCGTTGCCGCCGCTGCGCGAACGCGGGGAAGACCTGCCCCTGCTGGCGAGCCACTTCGCGACGCGGTTCGGCCGGGAACTGGGCAAGGACGTGCGGGAGGTTGCCCCGGAGGCCCTGGACCTGTTGCGCCGCTACCCGTGGCCAGGTAACGTGCGGGAGCTGCAAAGCGTGGTCAAGCAGGCCCTGCTTCAGGCGACCGGCCCGGTCCTGCTGTCCGAGTTCCTGCCCGCGGTCGTCCGCGATTGGGGCAAAGAGCGCGCGACGCCCGTCGAAGCGCTGGACTTCGGTGGCCTGACGGAGTTCGCCCAGGCCCAGCTACGAGCGGGCACGACAACGCTGTATGCGGATTGTCAGACCCTGACCGACCGGCACCTGCTCGGCATGGTCCTGCATCACGCTGGCGGCAACTTGTCCCGGGCGGCGCGAGTGCTGGGCATCACGCGGGCCACGCTGCGAACGAAGCTGAACGCCCTGGGCATCCCGGTCCAGCGTCCGGTGACCTCGGACGGCGAGACCTCCCAATAAGTCGATCCCGCGGTGACGCCGCGAGTCGAGCGCACTGACTTGCGGTATCGTGCCCGCGCTAGACGATGGGGTGAACCCCTGTTTATCTCGGCGCGTCCGAAGTACAATGCAGTGAATGGGAGGAAACACAGCCTGGCGTGAGCGCGTGGTTTGGGACCGCGAAGTCGCAGGTTCGAATCTCGTCGCCCCAACTCACATTCGCACGAGATATGGAGCCGACCCAGCAATTCGTTGACGTCCTCTACCGCGAGCGCGTCCTGCGGGCGCGGCGCATGTCGGCCGCCGAGAAATTCCGCGCGGGAGCTGAGCTGTTCGAGGGCGTCTGTCGCCGCATGCGGGCCGGCATCCGCGCACAGTTCCCGGATGCTGACGAGGCGCGGGTGACGCAAATCCTTCGACAGCGGCTCGCGCTGTCGAAGAGGCTTGAGGAAATAACATGACCGGCGAAGATGCCGTGGTCCGAGTCATCGACGCCCTCGACGCCCTCACCATTCCATACATGCTCGTCGGATCGTACTCGTACAACTTCTTCGGACTCGCCCGCGCGACGGCCGACGCCGACTTCGTGCTGGAGGTTACCGGCCCGTTCGTCACCGCTCTGGGCGAGCGGCTCCGGCCCGACCTGCAGATCGACCCCCAGATGCAGTTCGAGACGGTGACCGGGACCTACAAGAACGTCATTGACATCGCCGGCAGCGAGTTCAAGATCGAACTTTTCCAACTCAGCGAGGACGACCACGACCGGGAGCGGTTCCGACGGCGAATGCGCTTGAGCTGGGAGGGCCGCTCCGTCTTCACGGCAACGGCCGAAGACGTCATCGTAATGAAGCTACGCTGGTGTGCCCGTGCGGCCCGCACGAAGGACCGCCTCGACGTCGGCCACGTCCTCGCCGTCCAGGGCGACGCGCTCGACTTCGACTACATCCACTCCTGGTGCGACAAGCACGGCACCCGCGTCCTCCTCGACGAGATTCGCGCCGGCCTGCCGCGCATCTGACCGACTCGCGCCACTCAGCCGACGAACACGCCGCCTCGAATGGGGCGAAGTCGGTCGCGACCGATGCCGGGGTGCTATCCGGAGAAGCGTCAATCGACATCGACGACGTACAGGTCGTGCCCGCCATCGCGGGTGCTGACGAACGCCAGCCGCTTGCCGTCCGGCGACCACGCCGGGTAGGCGTCCTGCTTCGGGTGCCGCGTGAGGTTGCGCGGGTTCGAGCCGTCGGCGTCGGCGATGTAGACCTCGCCGTTGGCGTCGCGGTGCGTGGCGAACGCCAGTCGCTTGCCGTCCGGCGACCAGACTGGCCAGGCGTTCAGTCGCTTCGACTCCGTTAGTCGACGCAGATTACCGCCGTCGGCGTCGAGGCGGTGCAGCTCGTAGTGCCCGCTGCGGGCCGAGACGAACGCGAGCGATTTGCCGTCGGGGTGCCAACTCGGCATGGTGTCGGACGCGACTTCGTTGGTCAACCGCCGGACGTTCTGGCCGTCGGCCGTGGCGACGTACAGTTCCGGGTTGCCATCGCGGGTGCTGACGAAGGCGAGCGAACGGCCGTCGGGCGCGAAGCGCGGCGATTCCTCGAACGCCTTGTGCGCGATCAGCACGCGGTCGCCGCTACCGTCCGGGGCACAGATGTTGATCTGGAACTTGCCGTCGGTGCCCTGCGGGATGTCGAGGACGTAGGCGATGCGTTTGCCGTCGGGGGCGAAGTGGCCATCGAAATGCGGCGTGGCCGCGTTCGGCAGCAGGCGGCGCGGGTGGGAGCCGTCGGCGTCGTAGAGCCACAGGCCGAGCAGGCCGCCGTGCAGGCGGGTGACGAGGAACTGTTTGCCGTCGGGCGACCACTGCAGGTGCTGCTTGAAGTCGCCGTCGGAGGTCAAACGAAGCGGTTCACTACCAGGAGTACAAAGTGCCCAAAGACACGACACAAGGATTGAAGCGAACTCGGT
>CAZNSL010000909.1:0-2804 GCA_964574975.1 uncultured Alcaligenaceae bacterium
AGCTTGGCGACGATGTCATCGACGGCCTTCTCGATGCCGCGTTTCATGAGCATCGGATTAACGCCGGCAACGACCGACTTCAGACCCTCGTTGTAGATCGCTTCGGCCAGGACCGTCGCGGTGGTGGTGCCGTCGCCTGCTGTGTCGCTGGTTTTCGACGCGACCTCGCGGACCATGCGCGCGCCCATGTTCTCGTACTTGTCGTCGAGTTCGATCTCCTTGGCGACGGTGACGCCGTCCTTGGTGACCGTCGGCGAGCCGAACGATTTCTGAATGATGACGTTGCGGCCCTTCGGCCCAAGTGTGACCTTGACGGCCTTGGCGAGCTTCGAGACGCCGCGGCGCATGGCCTCGCGGGCCTCCTGGTCGAATGCAATCTGCTTGGCGGACATGCTTCCTCCGAAGTTGTCGGTGGTCAGTGGATTGTGTCAGTCGAGTACGGCGAGAACGTCTTCCTCGTGCATCACGAGGATGGCGTCGGCGTTTCCCTTTTCTTTGAACTCGTCACCGGCCCAAGTGGTAAACAGGACCGTGTCGCCTTCCTTGACCTGGAGCGGTCGGCGAGTGCCGTCCTTGAGCATCTTCCCGGGGCCGACGGCCAGGACCGTCCCACGGGCCGGCTTCTGTTTGGCATTGTCGGGCAACAAAATGCCGCCCTTACTCTTCTCGGACGATTCCGTGCGGCGAACGATGATGCGATCACCCAGAGGTCGGACCTTCATTGCGCTGCTCCCGGCGGCCGTGTCGTCAGATGGACGCGAATCGTTACCGGCGGGCAAAAGCAAAGGCCGTGCCCGATGGGCGTGCGCGATGTAACTCAATATCTTTCAGACGGTTGCCGCATCGCGCACCGAAGGTCATCGTGCAACGAGGCTGCCAACCTAGCGGTGGGAAGCTGGTGTGACTGTCGCTTTGGCAGGCGGATATTACGGGAACAGGTCATCGACCGCGATCGAGCCGACATTAGCCCCGCCGATAACGACCGGCACAGCATCGCCGTGGCGGTAGACGGTGGCAACGCCATACCCCGGCGTTGGCGACGGGCCGGACGGCTGCTCGTACACTTCGACGCGGCGGTCGGGGACATTGACGATCCAGTAGACCGGGATTCGGTCGGCGGCGTACATCGCCAGTTTTTCGTGCCGATCGTAGGTCAGCGACGAATCCGACACCTCGACAATTATTCCCAGTTGGTTCGCAACGGGGGCGGCTTGCGCGTAGTCGTCATCGGTGCCGCGGGCGACGGCGAAATCCGGTTCCGGCATGCTCGCCGCCAGCGCGACCGGCATCTGCCCTCGCCACGTCCAACCGGCTGGCACGAGGCGGAGGAGCCGTTTGGTCGTCTTGTTTAGGCTGGTGTCGTGGGGCGGATTCGGTGACATCTTCGTCACCAGGTAGCCGTCGAGCAGTTCAATCTTGTCCTCGGTCGTCAGAATGCCAACGGCAATCATTCGTTTGTATTGTTCGACGCTGAGCCGATAGAACGAGCGTGGGGCCGGCGTCGCAGGCGGAGGCGAAGCGGGCGTGGCAAGGAGTGGTGGGGCTAAGACGGACATGCTCGATCCTCCTTCGACCCGCCATTCTACCCGCACTCGACGACCATCGCTACCGCGTTCCCGCCGCCCAGGCACAGCGACGCCAACCCGCGCTTGGCCCCACGGGTCTGCATCGCGTAAACGAGCGTCGTCAGTACCCGCGCCCCGGACGCGCCGATCGGGTGGCCGAGCGCCACCGCGCCGCCGTTGACGTTCAGCTTGGCCGGGTCGATCTTCAGGTCGCGGTTGCACGCCAGCATCTGGGCCGAGAACGCCTCGTTTAGCTCGAACAGGTCGATGTCGCCGAGGCGTAGCTTCGCCTTCTCCAGGGCCATTTGAACGGCCGTCACCGGGGCGATGAAGATGTCCTTTGGCGAGACGCCACTGGTGGCGTAGGACACGACGCGGGCCAGCGGTGCGACGCTGAGCGTTTCGGCCATCCGCCGCGTGCCGACGACCAAGGACGCGGCCCCGTCGCTGAGCTGCGAGGCGTTGCCGGCCGTCACGGTGCCGTCCGGCTTGAACGACGGCCGCAACTTCGCCAAGCCCTCCGCCGTCGTGTCTGGGCGGATGCCTTCATCGCGGCTGATCGTCTTCGCCTTGGCCCCGCTACCGACCGTCACCGGCACGACCTCGGCCGCGAACGCACCGGACTCCCACGCCGCCGCGGCTCGTTTGTGGCTCGTGGCCGAGAACTCATCCTGTTCCCCGCGGGTGACACCGCACTTCGCCGCGATGTGTTCGGCCGCGTCGCCCATCGGCCAGCACTCGAACGGGCACCACAAGCCATCGTGACTCAGCGCGTCAACGACCTTCTGATCGCCGTACTTCCAGCCGGCGCGCGTCCCCAAGAGTAGGTGCGGCGCGCGGCTCAGGCTCTCCATACCGCCGGCGGCGACGAGGTCAGAGGCGCCGGCGCGGATCGCCTGGGAGGCGAGCATCACGGCCTTGAGGCCGGAGCCGCAGACCTTATTGACCGTGTACGCCGCGATGGTGTCCGGCAGCCCGGCGTGGATGGCGGCTTGTCGGGCTGGGTTCTGGCCGACGCCCGCCTGTACGACGTTGCCGAAGATGACTTCCTCGATCTGCCCTGGCTTCGCCTTCGCCCGTTCGAGTGCAGCCCTGAGGGCAATGGCTCCGAGTTGCGGCGCGGTGAGTGCGGCCATGTCGCCGAGGAACTTGCCGATCGGCGTGCGGGCGGCGGAGAGGATGAAGGCGTCGGTCACGGCAATTCTTCCTCCCCTCTCCCGGCTTTGCGGGAGAGGGGCC
>CAZNSL010000910.1:0-2795 GCA_964574975.1 uncultured Alcaligenaceae bacterium
CCAGAGTCAACGAATCGCAAATTACACGCGCCGCTTCTTCGGCGGCCGGCAGCCATTGTGTGGCAGCGGCGTCACGTCTTCGATCGCCTTCACGATCAGGCCGGCGGCTTGTAAGGCCGTCACCGCCGATTCGCGGCCCGACCCCGGTCCCTTGATCCGAACCTCGACCTCCTTGAGGCCGAACTTCGTCGCTCGCTCGGCCGCCGTCTCCGCCGCTCGCTGGGCGGCGAATGGCGTACTCTTACGGCTGCCCTTGAAACCGACCGTGCCGGCCGACGACGCCGTGAGCGTATCGCCGTTGGTGTCGGTGATGGTGACGATCGTGTTATTGAACGTCGCCTGGATATGCGCGACTCCGCGGCTTACGTTCCGCCGGGCCTTGCGCTTCTTCGTCTTAGCCATAATCGGTGATCGGTGTCCGGTGATCGGTGTCCGGTGATCGGTATCAACCAGCCAATCGGATCGCGGCTTTCACCGACCACCGATCACCGATCACCGATCACCACCCCACTAACGCATTTCCTTCACGCCCTTCTTGCCCGCAACGGTCTTCCGCGGCCCCTTGCGGGTGCGGGCGTTGGTCTTGGTCCGCTGACCACGCACCGGCAGTCCGCGGCGGTGGCGGATGCCGCGGTAGCAGTTGATGTCGCGCAAGCGCGCGATGTTTACCTGAAGCTTGCGGCGCAACTGCCCTTCGACGGTGTATTCGTCGCCTTCGAGTAGCTTGGCGATGCGTGCGATTTCCTCGTCGGACATTTCGCGAGCGTGCCGCTGCGGGTCGATCTTCGCCTGCTGGCACAACTGGAGGGCCGTCGTCGGGCCGATGCCGTACAGGTAGCGCAGGCTGATGTGCGTCGGCTTTTCGGGCGGGATATCCACGCCAAGGATACGAGGCATTGCGCGGTAACTCCTTAGCCCTGCCGCTGCTTGTGGCGGGGGTTCGTGCAAATAACCAGCAGCTTCCCGTGGCGGCGCACCAACTTGCAGTTCTCGCAGATGCGCTTTACGCTCGAACGGACCTTCATCGGAACCTCACTTCCCGCACTCGGGCGCAGACGGAGTCTCTTATCCTATGCCGGAACCGCTTCAACGGCAGCGGGGATTTCGTCCGCGGTGAGGATTTTTATCCCCTCGGACGTCACGGCTAGCGTGTGCTCGACGTGGGCACTGGGCAAACGGTCGCGGGTGACGACCGTCCAGTTGTCGCGCATCGTGTCGACGTCGCCTTTACGCATGTTCACCATCGGCTCGACCGCGAGAACCAAGCCGGGTTCGAGCTGGAAGTCGTGCTTTTTGATCTCGCGGCTGAAGTAGTTCGCGACTTGTGGGGCCTCGTGCATGGTCCGACCGATGCCGTGGCCGACGTACGCCGTCACCACGCTGAAGCCGGAGCGTTCGACGTGCTGCTGCATCGCCTTGGCGACCTCGCTCCACCAGCGCCTTCGGCCCATCTCGATCATGGCGATGTTGAGGGTCTCCCACGCCACCTGGATCAACCGTTTGACCTCTGGACGGACCTCGCCGATCGGCAGCGTCACGGCCGCGTCGGCACACCAGCCGTTGAGCTTGCACGCCGTGTCGGCCTTGAGGATGTCGCCATCCTTGAGGACGCGCTGGCCGGGAATGCCGTGGACGACTTGTTCGTTAAGCGACAGACAAGTCGAAGCAGGGAAGGGCGTCTTGGCGTTGCCCTGGTAGCCCTTGAACAGTGGCATCGCCCCTTTGAGGCGGAAGAACTCGTCGACCGCCTGGTCGATCTCGATGGTCTTGGTGCCGGGCCGAGCCAGCTCGCGGATGATCCGGTGCGCCCCGGCGACGACCTTGCCCGCCTCGCGCATCAGCGCCAGTTCGCGGGGGCTTTTGAGTTCGGGGCGTTTTGTGAAGATTCGCCGTAGCACGTTCGCCTAGCCGTTGATGAGGGTCAAGATCGTTCGGTATACCGTCTCAACGTCGCGGGTTGCGTCCACCGCGGCGAGGAGACCCTGTTTACGATAGTGTTCGCACAGTTCGTCGGTGAAGCGGTGGTAGATGACCAGGCGATTCCGAACGGTGGCCTCGTCGTTGTCGTCGGTTCGGCCCTGTGCCGTCTTGCGTGTACTCAATCGGCGGACGATCTCCTCGTCGTCGATTTCGAACCTCAGTACCCCAGTCAAGTTGAGGTGAGTCTGTCGCAGTATCGCATCCAGGGCGGCCGCTTGCGCCAGTGTCCGCGGATAACCGTCCAGCACGAACCGGGTCGGGGGGTCATCGCCACGGAACAGTTCGGAAACCACCTCGTTGACCACGTCGTCCGGGACTAGTTTGCCGGAATTGACGTACGTCTCGACCTGCCGACCGAACGGCGTCCCGCGAGCGACGGCCGCGCGGAACATGTCCCCGGTGCCGATGCACTGCAGGCCGAGTCGTTCGCGGAGGAGCGCTGCCTGCGTGCCCTTGCCGCTGCCCGGCGGGCCGAGGAATACGAGTCGCATAACGGATCCCGCGAGCTTTGGCGCGTTGCCCGCGCCGGGTGCGTGAGTCTCCGCCGAGCCTCCGATTTCGGGACCGGGAGAGCGGTCGGGGTTGAAGGTTTGGTGTAGGTGCGTCTAGTCGTCCGTCAAGCCGGGGTAGTTGCGCATGACCAAGTGGCTGTTGATCTTCTTCACGAGATCCAGCGCGACACTCACGACGATCAACAGACCGGTACCGCCGTAGAACGCGGCCACTCGCGGATCCACGCCCATCGTCGTCGTGATCAGGTTCGGGATGATCGCGACCACGGCCAGGAACGCCGCCCCGACGTAGGTCACGCGCAT
>CAZNSL010000911.1:0-2794 GCA_964574975.1 uncultured Alcaligenaceae bacterium
GGTTTCGACCCTGCCAGGTTGCCAGGAAACTCGATTCCGACCGCCCCGGGCTTGTAGTGGCCGTTATGCATGGCCGTAGGCAATGCCTTGGCGTGAATGTCCGACGACGACGCAAACGTCCGAACCAGCGGCTTGAAACAGAACCGGCCTTGTGCGTCGACTTCAAGCCTGGTAACGTCCGCAGCCACAACGGCCTGAACGATCTCGCCACGGCGCTGTAGTGCAAGCGCCACGATTTGATCGCTGCAAGGAACGACCGTCAATTCCGGCAGATCGAGGTCGGCCGGGCGGAAACACGCTCCATCCACACCGACGCCCATCGCCTCGCGCAACGCCGCCAACGCACGGTCGAAACCAATCTGTGCCTCATTGCGCTGGATGCGGGCGAGTCGCATATAGAGCGCGACACGACCTACGACTTCCGGCGCGATACGTGCTCCTTTCCCAAGACCTTCTTTAATCAGAGCGTTCTTGTCCTCGATGCGTTTTGTGACGTCGTCCGCAACGGCGAATTGCCGCTGCGAATAGACGGCCGTGTAGTACATGCGGATGACCGCATACGCGGTGTCGTACTCCGCCTGGAACAGGTCGGCCTGGGCGGCCGAAATACCTCGGAGCGATTGTTCGCGCCGGATGCACAGGTCCGGAGCGGTGATGCGTTGTAGAGGCGGGTTAAGGGCCGCGATGCCGGCGTGGGCGGCCTCGCGGGCCGCCAAGCTGGCGCGGGCGGCCGCGAGGGCTGGCTGGCGCTCGTTGGCGATCCGCAGGCACTCGGCCAAACTGATCGGCGGCAGTTCGGGGCGTAGTACGCTCAGCGCCTGTGGGGCTGCGGCGCTTTCTTTCTTCTCGTCCTGCCCAGCGGCAGCGGACGGAGCGGCCGGTTGGGGCTGGGCGGCTACTGGCGCGGCTGAGAGAATGCCAAAGACCGTACTTGCGGCACAGAGGCGAGAGAGATACGGCAACGCCAGTCGGCACTGTCCTGTGGCCATCGGTGTGATCCTCACGCACGGCACTCGCTGCGGGCCGGAACGCCATTCCGTGCCAGCGCGATCGGGCCATGTTGCGAGTAATGCATCGGCCATACCGTTCGCAGACCTCGAAACCGCTTTGCCGAACGGTTCGATTTGTGGCGATTCGCTGCCGGGTTGGTCGGGCGGTACAGATTGTCCGAGTTGCGGAATGCGGGAGGGTGAATGTGAATCCGTCCGACGAATCCGTGGCGGCACGCGTCGTGGACGCCGCGGCAAATCGCGCACGCGAAGCGCTGAGGGTGCTTGAGGATTACGCGAGGTTCGTTTGCGATGACGCTTTCCTCAGCCGCCTGTGCAAGGAACTCCGGCATGACCTCGCCAGCACCCTCGGCGTGCTGTCCCCGGCAACCCTACTTGCGGCGCGCGAGACAATACACGACGTAGGCACGACAATCCAGACCGAGCGCGAGGGCATCCGGACCTCCGCGCGCGCCGTTGCAATTGCCAACGCGAAACGTTTGCAGGAGTCGCTGCGAACTTTGGAGGAGTTCGGCAAACTGTACGGCTCCGTATTCGGTGGCAGACTCGAAGCGCTTCGGTATCGCGCCTACACCCTCGAGCGAATCGCTGTACTCGGCGATGAGGTGCAAACCCGCCTCGCCGGTGTGAAGTTGTACGTCCTCGTCTCGACAACCGGCTGTGCCGGCCCGCTCGAGTGGACGATCCGCGAAGCGGTCGCCGGCGGGGCCGGTGTCATTCAGCTCCGCGAAAAGGCGCTCGCCGATCGGCCGTTCGTCAAGCTCGCTCGATTGGTGCGCCGTTGGACGCGCGAGGCGGGTGCGCTATTCGTCGTCAACGACCGGCCCGATATCGCCCGACTTGCTGAGGCCGACGGTGTCCACCTCGGACAAGACGACCTCACCGTATTCGACGCCCGAAAAATCGTCGGTCCCGACGCCCTCGTCGGCGTCAGCACCCATACAATCGAACAACTCCATGCGGCCGTACGAGACGGTGCAAGTTACGTCGGTGTCGGCCCGACGTTTCCGTCGGCAACTAAGGAATTTGAGTCGCTGGCCGGTCTAGAATTCGTCCGGCAGGTAGCGACGGAAACATCGCTGCCGGCATTCGTCCTAGGTGGCGTGACCCCTGCCAACGTCGCCGACGTAGTACGGGCCGGAGGACGGCGGGTTGCGGTCAGCGCCGCAGTCGCCAAAGCCGAAGACCCACGCCACGCAGCTACGTTATTGACGAACATGATACCGAGTTGATGCACGCAACGGGACGAGCGCTACGATAATGGACGACGTTGTCGCACATCGAGCGTCACGCCCGAGTTTGGCGTGTCGGAGTTGGTTGCTGCCACACGATGCAATGCCACGGACGAGCGAGACGAGTTGTAGCATAGACTGTAAATTCAATCATACCTCACCCACCAGCTACTCCAGACCGCGCCGCCCTCCCACCCCGCCCGAATGTCCCCGACGAGGTTTTCTCGAATGAGCGCAACGCCCGATGTCGACGACGTGAAAACGGTCGAGCAACTCCGCGACGCCCACCGCCGACTGCGTGCCGAAATGAGCAAAGCCATCGTCGGGCAGGATGCGGTCCTCGATCAATTGCTGATGGCCATCTTCTGCCGCTCGCACGCGCTGCTCGTGGGCGTGCCGGGTCTGGCCAAGACGCTGATGGTCAGCACGCTGGCGCAGGCGCTCGACATGAGCTTCAAGCGCATCCAGTTCACCCCCGACCTGCTGCCCACCGACATCACCGGCACCGAGGTGATCCAGGCCGACCCGGCGACCGGCCAACGGATGTTCAAG
>CAZNSL010000912.1:0-2793 GCA_964574975.1 uncultured Alcaligenaceae bacterium
ACATAGGCGAGATCGGTCAACCGATCCGCCGTCACGGTGATCGCCGACGCCGCCGGCTGCACGACGCCGCCCAGCGAGAAATATCCACCGCCGCTGCCGGCATCCCTGAACTGGTATTTCAACGCCGGATCCCCGTCGGCATCCGACACGCCGAAGAGGCCGGCCACCGGGGTCGATGCGCCGAGCCCGACCGCGCCGTCGGCGGCGGAGACCTCGGGCGCCGCATTCGTTCCGTGGTTCGAACTGACCACGTCCCAGGTCGTCCACGTTCCCCATGCATAACCGTCGTAGGCGCGCACCCTGAGCTTGCCATCGCCCTGGACCGATCCGCCGACATAGCGAAGCCCGGCGAGCTGGTCTGCCGCCACGGTGATCGTGGTCAGCGCCGGCTGGGCCACGCCGTTTTGCACCAGATAGCCGCCGCCCTCGGGCGTGTCGCGGAACTGGTATTGCGTCGGCACGTCGCCGTCGGCATCCGTTGCCGCCAGCAGCGGCGCCACCTCGAAGGCCGCGCCCAGGCCGACCACCGTATCGACCATCGCCACCGTGGCCGGCGTGTTGGTGCGCACGTTCAAGGTCAGCGTCGACGCGGCCGACAGGCCGCCACCGTCGGTTGCCGTGACGTGGATATCCACCAGGCCGGCATCGGCGGCGGACGGTGTGCCGGAGAAACGCCCGGTCGCCGGATCGAAGCCGAGCCAGGCGGGGAGGGCGGAGCCGTCGGCCCGCGTGGCCGAATAAACCAACCGGTCGCCGTCCGGATCGGTGAGCAGGCCGTCGTGAAGGTCCAGGGCGAAGGCCTTGTCGACGATGACCGCGCGCGCTCCGTTGTCGTTTGCCACCGGAGCCGCATTGACCGACCAGACCGCCTCGTCGATCTGCTCGGGGTTCCACTCGTCGCTGTCGAACTCGAAATAGCCGATGCGCCCCGCCGGGTCGCCGTCGAACCAGTCGCGGAGCGTGACCGAAGCGCCCTCGTCGCCCACGACGACCGTCAGATCGTTGCCGGTACCGGTGTAGCGGAGGAAATGCAGATCGGCCGGCGTGACCTCTGCGCCGAAGGTCAGGCCGTTGGTGGCCGTGGAGCCCGCGGCTTCGACGATCGTGTCCTCGCCCGACAGCGTATCCACGACATACCAGTCGAATCCCTCGCCGCCGGCCAGCAGATCGTCGCCGGCACCGCCGATCAGCCGGTCGCGGGCGGCGGTGCCGGAGAGCACGTCGTTGCCGGCGGTGCCGCGGAGGGTGAAGCCGAGCATGTCGATCAGTTGCGACTTGCTCCACACCGAGCCGTCGCCGAACTGGAACTGTTCGATGCCGACCGGGGCATACGGGTCGGCCGGATCGAAGTCGTCCAAATGGATTTCCTGGCCGGTGCTTTGGAGCGTGATCTTGAGGGAGCCGAGGCCGAGTTCGAGATCGGCCGGCATCGCCCCCGGCAGCACCAGCGTGTCGTTGCCGGCCGCATCGACGATATGCACGGTACCCGTGCCTTCGACCACATAGGTGTCGTCGCCGCTGCCGCCGTCGAGCCGGTCGTTGCCCCCGTCGGCATACAGGGTGTCGTTGCCCGCCAGGCCGTAGAGCACGTCGTCCGCGCCGGTGCCGGACAATTCGTCGTCGCCGGCCGTGCCGTACACCGTCGTCACCGGATTCGCCGCCATGGCGAGGAGGGTGGTCGCGTCCCAGACGGTGCCGTCGGCAAACTCGACGGCGGAGACGTTGGCGGGGTTCCCGTCCGCGGTGAACCAGTTGCTCACGATCACCCGGTCGTCGGACAGCGGCAGTGCCAGCACCAGATCGTTTCCGCTGCGGGAGACCGTCACGTCCGGCGGGCGTATGCCGGCGTCGAAACGCACCACGTCCACGTCGTCCGCCGTCGCACCGATCTGGTAGAGCGTGTCCCAGCCGTCGCCGGCGGCAAAGGCATACACATCGTTGCCGGGCCCGCCGGAAAGTTCATCGTCGCCCGTCCCGCCGATCAACAGATCGTTGCCCTCGCGGCCGAGCAGTTCGTCGTTGCCGCCCAGGCCGTACAGGGTGTCGGCATAGGCGGTGCCGAAGAGGTTTTCGCTGCCATTCGTGCCGCGGATCGTTCCGCCCATGAGGGCCAGGGTCGCCGCATCCCAGCGCGTGCCGTCGGCGAACTCCACGGCCGAAACGTTGGCCGCGTTCCAACCCTCGGCGAACCAGCCGTCCAGCCATATCCGGTCTTCCGTCTCGGGCAGGTCCAGCACCAGCGCAGCGCCATGACGCGATACCGCCACGTCCGCCGGCAGTACGCTGGCATCGAAACGCACCACGTCCACGTCGCCGGGCAGGGCACCATCCTGATCGATGACATCCCAGCCGTCGCCGGCGGAAAACGCGTAAACGTCGTTGCCGCTTTCGCCCATCAGATAATCGTCGCCGGTGCCACCGATCAGCAGATCGTCGCCGGCCCGCGCGTAAATATCGTCATCCCCCGCCAAGCCGTCGAGTATGTCGTCCGCATCCGTGCCGAACAGAACGTCGCCGAGTTCGGTGGCCACGATCGGCGCATTGGCCAGAACGTTGCGATCCCACACGGTGCCGTCGGCGAAGCGGATGGTGATCGCCGATGCAGCGCCATAAAAGTTGCTGACGGTCGTCGTCTCTCCGGTATCGACAATCGTCAGCCGCACGTCGTCGCTACGACGCCCTACCGCCACATCGGACGGCGCGACGCCCGCCGCAAAACGGACCTCATCCCGATCCGTTTCGGCCGCGTCGTAGGTGTATATCCAGTCGTACCCCGTGCCACGGCCGACGACG
>CAZNSL010000913.1:0-2786 GCA_964574975.1 uncultured Alcaligenaceae bacterium
GGCACGATTCATCCTAGAAACGGCAGTTGCGGGTGGCCTTCGGGTCCAAGATGGCCCCGCGCAACGGGTTTGCCGCCGCCGCTGCCTCACCCATTTGGAACTGCTCCGCAGTCGGCCAAAACAGCCGGGAAGCCGCGCCAATGCTTGCTTTCCGGCATTCGAGATACTCTCGAACTGCTGCGGTTTCTAGGTTCATATCTTCACAGACTCTGAGCGGGCCGATGAGCCGGACCACCGAGCGCATCGTCAGGTGTCCTTGCTGCCGTGGTCCGGCGACCTACGGGCACGCCAATCCGTGGCGGCCCTTCTGCAGCGAACGCTGCCGCACCATGGACCTCGGCGCCTGGGCGAGCGAACGCTTGCGCCTGCCCGCCGACAACCCACCGGACCCCGGAGAGACCGACGGCGCGGGCGAAGCTGCGCGCACCGGCTGGCCACGACACTGAGGCTTGGGCGGCGTGGATGGGCGGCGGCAGACGCGGCGCGGGCGACGGTGGGCGCCAGCCGCGGCGGGCGGCGTTGACATCTCGCAATCCCCCACATCGCGATCCGGCCGATAACGCCGCCGCGCGCCGAACCGTGCGGCGTTTGTCAGCAACCTGTCGCTCCGCGCGTTGCAGCCGGTGCGGCAGCCGGCAGTACGGACACTGCGCGCGCCTTGCCGGGGGGATGATCGAAATGACGTTGCGCCGCCTCATCGCCTTCGTCGCCGTCGCGGCCTGGCCGCTGCTCGCGCAGGCCTTCGACCTGCCACGCGCCGAGGTCGTGTTCGCCCAGCGCTGCGCCGTGTGCCACGGTGCCGATCGCGGCGGCTACATCGGGCCCGCCCTCAATCGCGACGAAACCAAGCTCACGAGGGCACAAGTCGCGGGCATCATCCTGAGCGGCTCGCCGCCGACACTGATGCCGCAGCATCCGACCTGGCGCGGAACGATCTCGGCCAAGGACCGCGATCTGCTCGTCGAGTTGATCGCGACGCAGCCCAAGACCCACCCGTCCTGGGCGCTCGACGACATCCGCAAGTCGCTCCGGGTGCTCGTCGCCGACGAATCCAGGCTGCCCGCGGGTCCGACCTACCGCATCGACCGCATCGACGACCTGATGGCCGTGATGGCGCGCGGTCGTCACGCAGCGGGCGAGGCGGCCAGGGTGCTGTTCTACGACGGTCGCACGCACCGCCAGGTCGGCGCAGTGCCGACGACCTACGCGCCGCACCTGATGGACTTCCACCCGACCGAGCCGCGCTGGGCCTACGTGCGCGACGACGCCGGCTGGGTGCACAAGATCGACCTCTATTCGATGCGCACCGTGCGCAAGGTGCGCGCCGGGCTCAACGGCACGTCGCTCGCCGTCTCGCGCGACGGGCGCTACGTGGCGGCCGGCTCCTACGTGCCGCACACGATGGTGATCATGGACGCGAACACGCTCGAGCCTCTGCACCTGATCGAACTCGCCGGCGTCGACCCGGACGGCAAGCAGGTCGAGGCCGACGCCGGCATGATCACCGCGACGCCATTCGCGAACTGGTTCGTGGTCGCGCTCGAGCAGGCCGGTCAGGTCTGGATCGTCGACCTCGACCGGCGCGGCATGCCGATCACCGCGATCCGCGACGTCGGCCGCCACCTGCACGACGCCTTCCTCTCGCCCGACGGCCGGCTTCTGGTGGTGTCGTCTTACGACGATCACGTCGACACCGTCGTCGATCTGGCCGAGGCGCGCATCGTGCGCAAGATCCCCGCCGGCTGCAAGCCGCACCTCGGCTCGGGGGCGGTGTTCCTCTCCAACGGCCGCCTGCTCGGCATCGGCACCAACATCGGCGAGGACGACTGCAAGTCGTACGAGGTGACGGTGTTCGACATGACGACGTTCGAGGTGGTCAAGCGCATCCCGGTCCTCGGTCCGACCGAATCGCCGGCTGCGCATCCGAACGCACCCTACGTCATCGTCGACATCGTCGGCCGGGGCCCGAACGCCAACAAGATCCAGTTCGTCGACAAGAACTCGCTGGAGGTGGTGCGCACGCTCGAAGTGGCCGGCACGATGGGCTACTCGCATTTTCCCGAGTACACCGCGCGCGGCGACCTCTTCTATGTCAGCTCGCGCAACCGCGGCGACCGCAGCCAGGGTGCGCAGGGCGGACGCCTGGTGATCTTCGACGCGCGCACGCTGCGCCAGGTGAAGTCCATCGCGGTCGACGTTCCGGCAGGCGTGTTCTCGCACGCACGTGCGCGCACGGTCGTCGTGGGGTTGCGGCCCACAGGGCAGTAGGCCGGACGCTCGGCCGCGGCAGCCACGGCGCCGGACATGTCCGACGCCGTGGGACATCAGGTCTTCGTCACCACCGCCGGCATCGGCTTCTCGTTGACGACGAGTTGGAAGACGTCGGGCCGGCTGTAGTGGCCGGCGGCGTCGAAGTCGAACTTGCCGCGGCCGATCTCGCCGAGATCGAGGTCGGCGACGAGGATCGTCTCGCCGTCGAAGTCGGGGCCCGCGAGCACCTTGCCCAGCGGGCTGACGATGGCGCTGCCGCCGCGCATCAGCACGGCCTCGGGCGAGTCGCCCAGGCCGACGCGCACCGAGTCCGGGAAGTCCTTCCTGCGCAGGAACTGGCACGAGCTGAGCACGAAGCAGCGGCCCTCGAGCGCGATGTGCTGCATCGAGGGCAGCCAGGTGTCGCGGTCGTCGGCGGTGGGGGCGCAGTACAACTGCACGTTCTTGGCGTACATCGCCATGCGCAGCATCGGCATGTAGTTCTCCCAGCAGATCACCGAGCCGATGCGGCCGTA
>CAZNSL010000914.1:0-2786 GCA_964574975.1 uncultured Alcaligenaceae bacterium
ACCGCGAGCATTTCTTGTATCTCGGTTTCAACCTGAATGGGCGCGGTCGGGCGCTTCCTCTTCTCCGCCACCGGTTCGGGTGGCGATTTTTTCTTGTCTGGCTTTGCCATGACTGGCCCCCGGTATGTTCCTTCCCTGATTGCGCTTGTGATTCCTTTCTAGCAGAGTGTTCGCCGGTCGTGTTGCGGAATTGCATTTTTACAGTTGACGGCCAACATGTTGGCGGGTAGATATACGTCACACGCGGCCAACATGTTGGTCGCACACAATCGAGGGGCCAATGAAGAAGGTTGTTCGACGCAAGAGCGACCGCCGCAACCTGCCGGTGAGCGACGAGACGCACAAGCACTTGCAGATTCTCGCGGCACTGGACCGCACCAGCATCCAAGCCGCGTTCGACAAGTACGCCGCGCCCGCCGTGGCGAAGGCGTTCGAGCAGAAGACCGCACCGACCAAGTGACACCAAACAGGGGGCGAGATGGAAAGTTGGAAACTGGTTTGGCGAGACGGGTTCGCACCGGAGTTGAGCCGCGAAAACCTGCTCACGCTCGCCGAAGCGCTCCGCACCGACGACGCGCGACTCACGCAGGGCAGTACGACGACCCCGCCGCCGCTGATGTGCGTGCAGGATTGGCCGTGCGAAGCCGGGTGCGCGCTCGGCTACTGCGGGGCGGTCGAGAACGGCGGCTTCATGGTGGCGACCGTGGGCACCGTGGAAGAGTTCTTCGCGTCCATGTGCTTCAAGGCCGACCAGCGCCTCGGCGAACCCGCCGCGTGCCGCTGGTTCCTTAACTGGTTCGACAACACGCCCCGCGACGAGATGCGGCGCGAACTGCTCGCCGAAGTCGAACGCGCCCTCGCGGGCAAGGTGGCCGCGTGACCGCCACCGACTGGACCGACGCCGCGAGCGTTCTGGTGATCGAGCAACCCGACGCGCCAGGCAAGCCGTGGCTGGAGTGGATGCGGAACTACGAGCCGGGGCTGTGCGAGGGCGTGCTCGGCATCCACGCCGGGCGCAAGCTCGACCTGTACCGCGTGGACATGGCGGACGTGCCGGCGGGGCGCGGGTTCCGGTTCACCAAGCTTAGTTCCCCCGACAAGCACGGCTACGTCTGCGCTACCACGTTCGGCGGCGGCGAAGCGCTGCAATGCGAGTGCTGGAGTTGGTTGGCGCGTGGGCGGTGCCGTCACACCGCCGCGGCGATGGCTCTGCTGGCGCGCAAGGCGGTCTGAGAACACTTGTGGCGCGGTGCGGAACGGTGTGGTTCGGTCAGGATTGGTCAGGCCGGGTTGGGTGTGGTCTGGTTTCTCTTCGGGCGGCACCAATGCCGCCCATCTCAGGAGACTCGCATGGGACGGCTCAGGATTACGCGCCGGGTGTCGGAATCGGTGGTCGTGACGGTCGCGGGCGTGCGCTTCACGGTTTCGCTCGCCGACCTCGACCACGGCAAGGCCGGGCTGGTGTTCGACGCGCCCGGTGAAGTGCAAATCAATCGCGCCGAGGTACAAGCGCGGCTCGACGCCATCGCCGCCGAGCGGCTGACGGACTCGAAGCCGCAGTGACTACGGGCCGCGGGTGTGGCACCCACCGCCGGGAGCGCTCAGGGACGAGCGAAGCGAACACTTACCCCGCCGGTCTACTGGTTCGATTCCAGACGCGGCCACTGGTTCTTTCCTCTCAGGGGCCTTCACATGATGGGCACGAACTCGGCTCGTGATCGGTTCGCGCGCTACGCGCTGTCGATGGACTTCCTCGCCATGTCAATGGACCGCATCGCGCAACAGAGCGCGACGGCGGTTGAACGCCGCTCGGCGGAGAACGTCGCGGCGATTCTGCGGGCGCTCGGCACGGCGATGGACGCGGCCCGCGCCGGTCGCCCCGGTGCGCTGGAAGTGCTGGCCCTCGACGCCGCGGACGTGAGCGGCGCGTGCGCGTTCTTGGACGCGATGGAAGAAAACGTCGCGTCGGTGGTGCCCGCGTTCGCGTGCGACGAGCAGGAGGGCGAGTAATGCCGGACGAAATCAAACCCGCGCCGCTGCTCTTGGCCGAATCCGCCACGGTGTACGCCACCGCCGACGCCTTCGGCCAAGAGCAGGGCAACGCAACCGCGCATCTGATCGCCGCCGCCAAAGACCTGCTCGCGGCGTGCGAACTGGCCGACGTGTCGATGGACACCGCCGCGATGTACGGGATTGGCGACGTTCTCCCGCCCGAATACCGCGACTCGTGGGTGCGGGCGCACCGCGCGCTACAAGCCGCCATCGCCAAAGCGAAGGGCGGTGCCGAGTGACCGCCTCCGAAGACCAATACCCCGGCCTGCCCGACGACTGGATTTGTTGCAACTGCTGCGAGTGCGGGTGCCTGCTCAGCGGGCGCGCGATGCGCCCGAAAGCACTCGACGCGAAGGGGCGGCTCAAGAAGGGTATCCCGCCGGTGGTGGCGGGGAGCGTGGGCGGGCGTCCGGCGTGTGCCGGGTGCCGAGAACCCCGCGAACAGAAGGCGTGGCGGGACCGCGGGCGCGAGACGCCGCGCGGGTGGGATGACCTGTTCCGGGCACTCGAAGGGGGTAACAGCGAATGAAACCGCTCACCGAACAACAAGCGAAGGTACTGGCTTACATCGCCGCGCACCTCGCCGAACACGGCGCGCCGCCCGCCATCCGCGAAGTGTGCGCGCACATGGAGATTTCGTCGCCCAACGGCGTGATGTGCCACGTGCGCGCGCTGCGGAAGAAGGGCTACTTGGAACCGGCGCGCGACACGGGCGACAAGGTGGCCGTCGCCCG
>CAZNSL010000915.1:0-2785 GCA_964574975.1 uncultured Alcaligenaceae bacterium
GCATGGAGGGCCGAATGCGCGACGTACTGACTTTGATCCTCGCCGGCGGCAAGGGACCCGCCTCGAACCGCTCACCCGCGGACCAGCGGCAGCCGGCGCAAGCGGATGCGGTTCGCTTGCACCGTGACGGCCGCCCCGTCCCCCAACTCGGCGGTACACTGCCCCAGAACCGTCGTTACCAACGCCGCCAGTTCGTCGCCCTTTAGCCCCTCCACTCGGATGCGGATCACCGACGGTGATGTCGCACCGCCCAACGCCAGCAGCGCGTGAAAGTCCGCGTCCAGGGTGACGATGGCGCGGCCCTGGTCGCGCGCCAGTTGTAGGATCGCCGCGTCGTCGGCTTCGGCGTGACCGATGTCGCCGACGTGAATCGCGTCCGTGCCGGCTTGCCGCAGGCGCTCGGCCGCCGACCGCGGCGTGCCCTGGTCAAGCAGCAGTTTCATGGCCGCTCGGGAGTTCGACGACGCGATCGTCCAGGTACGTCGCCGCGTACAAGAGCGCCTGCCGGATGTCTTCGTCGTCCAGCTCGGGGTACTCGCGCCGTAGTTCGCTGCGGTCCGGGTAGGTCGCCACGGCCTCGACGACGCGGCGGACCGTCAGCCGCAAGCCACGCACGCACGGCTGTCCGTTCATCCGGGCCGGGTTGACGGTGATTCGGTCGAAGGTCACGAGTCGTCTCCGTTCGGGCTGGGCGGCATCCGCGCCGTCCATTGAACCGGACCCGCACGCCGTCGTCAACGGCCGCCCCTCCCGGTTCGGCCTGCGAGTTGCTATTTTGGCCCTGCATGGAGGGCCGAATGCGCGACGTACTGACTTTGATCCTCGCCGGCGGCAAGGGCACCCGCCTCGAACCGCTCACCCGCGACCGCGCCAAGCCGGCCGTGCCGTTCGGCGGCCACTACCGCATCATCGACTTCACCCTGTCCAACTGCGTCAACAGCGGCCTCCAGCGCATCCTCGTCCTCACCCAGTACAAGGCTCGCTCGCTCGATCGGCACATCCGCCTCGGCTGGAGCTTCCTCAGCCCCGAACTCGGCGACTACGTCGAGGTGCTGCCGCCGCAGCAGCGGCTCGACGAGGCGTGGTACAAGGGCACCGCCGACGCCATCTACCAGAACATCTACACCATCGAACGCGAGGAGCCGAAGTACGTCCTCGTCCTGGCCGGCGATCACATCTACAAGATGGACTACGGCGCGATGATCCGCTACCACCAGGAGCGCAACGCCGACCTGACCATCGGCACCATCCCCGTCCCGCTGCGCGATACCCGACAGTTCGGTATCGTCCGTACCGCCGACGACGGCCGGGTCACCGACTTCCTGGAGAAGCCGGAGTCGGCCCCGCCGCTGGCCGACGACCCGGACCACTGCCTGGGGTCGATGGGCATTTACGTCTTCACCGCCCGGCCGATGTACGAATTACTCTTCGAGGACGCCGCCCGACCGGACAGCGAGCGCGACTTCGGCAAGAACGTCATCCCGTCGATGCTCGGCGACAACCGGCACCGCGTCTTCGCCTACCGCTTCCGCGACCTCAACGCCAAGGCCACGGCGTACTGGCGCGATGTCGGCACCCTCGACGCCTACTACCAGGCCAACCTGGACCTCATCGAGGTGGACCCGGTCCTGAACCTGTACGACGCCGCCTGGCCGATCCGCACCTCGCAGCCGATGTTGCCGCCGCCCAAGACGGTCTTCCACGGCGATGGTCCGCCGGGCACCGCCCGCCGCGGCGAGGCCCACGACAGCATGATCTGCCAGGGCTGCATCATCTCCGGCGGACACGTCGCCCGCTCGATCCTGTCGTCGAACGTGCGCGTCAACAGTTACGCCGTCGTCGAGGAGTCGATTCTGTACGACCGCGTCGATGTCGGCCGTTACGCCCGCGTCAAGCGCGCGATCGTGGACAAGGACGTGAAGATCCCGCCGCACGCGACGGTCGGCTACGACGCCGAGCACGACCGGCAGCGCGGCTTCACGCTGACCGAGCAGGGCGTGGTGGTGATCGCCAAAGGGACGGGACCGGACGCCTTTTTGGCGGCGAAGCGCTGAAGGTCGTTGAAATCCGAAATCCGAAATCCGAAGCACGAAATCCGAAACAAATCCGAAGCACCAAATTCGGAAGGACCGAAACGAAGAAGCTTCCTGTTGTCGTTTCGGATTTGGAATTTCGGTCCTTCGGATTTGTTTCGGACTTCGTGCTTCGGATTTCGGATTTCCTTCCCGAGTCGGTCGTCGTAATGGCAACGAAACCTAACAACTGGCTCTGGTTCTTCGCCGCTCTGGTGGTGCTGGCCGTCCTCGCGGTGGCCATCAACTGGGGCTACAACACCGCGATCCAATTGACGCCGGCGAAGCTGGCCGCCGCCCGTGCCCTGTGGGCGGCCCACGGCCCGGCCGATTACGATCTGACGGTCGAGAAAGCGTACAGCGCCCGCGACTCCGACGGCACGCCGACTCGCGAGACCATCCGCGTGCAGGTGCGTGGCGGCAAGGCGACGAGTGCGACGCTCGACGGCCGGCCGCTGCCGGAGCGCGTGGCCGGGCAGTACGCCATGCCGGGCTGGTACGACTTCCTCGATTCCTTCCTGAAGCGCGATTTGGCTGCGGGTGCGCCGCGGGCGTTCCGCTCGGCCGACTTCGACCGCCAGACCGGGGCGGTGACGCGCTTCCGCCGCCGGGTCAGCGGCACCAAGGAACGGCAGGAACTCGTGCTGACGGTGACACCCCCGGCCGGCTGACGGCGGCTGGATTCGTCTTTCGTTGCACGAAAATGGGGTGTG
>CAZNSL010000916.1:0-2777 GCA_964574975.1 uncultured Alcaligenaceae bacterium
GCCGTTTACGCTGCCGCCGCCGGGGTTGTTGCCGTTGGTGCCAAATACCAGATTCAGTGCGGGTAGGCCGCTGAACTGAATGCTGTCCATGCTGATCAGCGTGTCGCTACCGTCCGGGCTTCCGCCACGCGCGTCGGAGACGACATTGTTCGCGCCGCTGAGCGTGAACCCGTAGTCTGCAACAGTGCCGGAGTAGACCGCGGTGTCGTTGCCGCCAGCGCCGTTCAGCGTGTCGTTTCCGCCGCCACCTGTGAAGACGTTGGCGGCATTGTTGCCGGTGATCGTATCGTCGCCGGAACTACCGACAACATTTAGCACGCGGATAAGCGTATCGGCACCGGTTTCCGCACTTGTCGCCGATCCGCTTCCGCCGCCGTTTGCGAGCGTCACGGTGGCGCCAGCGGCTGTGAGGCTTAGATTGTATGTGTCGTTACCGCTGCCGCCGTCATACAAGTCGTTTCCGTCATCGACCGTAGCGAAGAACGTGTCGGCGCCACCGCCGCCTTGGACGAAGTCGTCGCCCTCAAGCGCGGTAATCTGATCGGCCCCGCCGTTGCCGAAGATCAACTCCGCCATCGCGGTACCCGAGAAGGTGTGCGACTGCGCGTTGTCGACGATGTAATGGGTCGCTGCGCTCGTTACGGTATTAAGATTGCCGAGCACATCGATGTACGTGACCGTGACCCTGACGTAACCGCTGTTCGGCGGCGAGCCGTTTGGCGGCGCCGGCGGGGTATATTCCGTCGTGTCGAAGCTGACACCGTCGAATGTCGGTTCGAAGTTGACGCCGTCAGCGGAGATTTCCCAGAGGTACGAAACGGTATCGGAAAGGATACCGCCGTCAGGATCCGAGAGCGTATTGGTCGCAAGTATTCTCGACGGCGTTCCCCCTCCCGGTATGCCACCGATGGTCACTGTGCCGACGGGATCGGTCTCGATACTGCTTACTTCGGTCGCACCGCTGTAGACGAACCCTTGCCAATCCGTATAGCCGGCGTGAACCGAGAAGGTGTGGCCGACGTCGTCGTCGGTCAACACGAGATCCGCGAAGGTCGCACCGTCGATCGCGACGCCATCCCGGTACCATTGATAGGTGTCGCTACCTCCGATCCAAGGACCGTCAGGATCTTGGCCGATAATCGCAGTCAGCGTGCCGCCAGCAGCGAGCGTGCCGGTGATCGTCAAGTCGGCGACGCCGTTGTCAACGGCATCGACATTGATCAGCACCGTCTTCGCCGGGCTATAGCTCATGCCGTCGAACAGACGGTATTGGAAGCTGAATACCGGTGGGCCGTCTGCGTCGGTGCTCGAGAGTCCGGGCGACGGCGTGAAGATGTACTGGCCCGTGTTGCCGTTCAAGCTCAACGTCCCGTTCGTGACCGAACCCTGGACGAGGCGCCAGACCGGCGTCGGTGCCGGACCATCGATATCGGTGCCGACGAGGAGCTGACCGTTGACCGCAGTGTCTTCCAATGTCGTGTTGGACTCAGGTGCCGCCGCGAGCTCCGGCGCCAAGTTTCCGGTCTGGACGTTGATCAGGAAAGTGTCCGTCACCGTCAGCGGCTGGCTGCCATTGACGCCAGCGTCGCTCGCCGTGATCTTGACCGCGATCTGGCCCGGCGTGTTGAGCGTGCCGGTGATGGTCGCGCCACTGACACCGCCGTTGACCGCGTCAGGGATCAGCGTGAACGTGAGGCCTGCCGGAAGCGGGCTGCCATCTGCAAGTGAAGCCGTGAACGTCAACAGGTTCGATGCCGTTTCGTTGTCGCCGAATACGGTCGTCAGCGGCAAGAACAAGTTGATCGGGAAGCCCGTACGCGCCGTCGTGTCGGGCAGACCTGTCAAACCCTGTTGATTCACAACGAACGGTGCTGTGTTGACGAGCGGGACCGGCGGCGCGTTAACGAGCGCCGTCGGCTGCGAGTAGGCGTGCTCTACCAGACCCTTGTTGTCCGTGTAGGTCTCGACCACGCGGATGAAGTTGCCGAGGTTCGCATTCGTCGGCGTGAACGACGTCCCCGTCGCACCGGTGATATTGACCCAAGCCTGGCCGCCGCCCGCCGTGATGATCTGCTGCTGCCATTGATACTGGACGGTTGCCAGATTGATGCCGTCCGGATCGGTAAGCGTGCTGTTCACCAGATCGACGGTCAGCGCCGTGCCCACGAACGCGTTCACCGGCGTCGTCGGGTCCGCGTCGTCGTCCGTGATCAGGAGCGCGCCCGTCGGCGGCAGGTTCGCTGTCGGGCTTTGATCGATGTTGATCACGCCGTCGGCAAACTGGAGCCGTTCGATGTTGCGGATCTTGTCCGTACCTTCGTTGACCTGAATCGCCACGCCGTTGACGGCACCGTTCGCAACGCCGTTGTGCCGGACCGTGATGAAACCGTTCTCGTCCGGGGTGAAGTCGATCGTGTAGTTCGACATCACATCGCGATAGACCGCAGTGTCGATGTCGCCTTCGGTGAAGTCCCAGCCGATTTCGCGAACGATCTCCGAACCGGCACCGCCAGTGCCGGAGAGATAGACGTGCAAATACGCGTCGCCGTCGATGATGTCGTTACCGCCGCGGCCCGTGATCGTGTCGCTGCCGTCACCACCGAGCAAGATGTTACCGGTGTTGTAGCCGGTGCCGTCATTGATGACTGCGCCGGTCGCGTCCCAGTTTGCGGCTTGGCCGCCGACGAAGAACGTGTCGAGGTTGAAGATCAGACCGACGTTCTGGAGTTCGTTGAACACGCCCGCCGCAAGGCCGACATCTTCGGTGCCTTCCATGA
>CAZNSL010000917.1:0-2769 GCA_964574975.1 uncultured Alcaligenaceae bacterium
GTGCCCGGCTTCAGCTCCTTCGCGAGCTTGTCCTCGACGCGCCCGAGCATCCCCGGCATCAGGTAGAGCGTGACCACGGTCGCGTCACCGACGTCGGCGACGAAGAGGTCGCGCTCGACGAACTTCACGCGATCGGCCACACCCGCCTTCGCGGCGTTGTCGTTGGCGAGCTTGACCAGCGCGCCGTCGATCTCGAAGCCCATGCCGCCGCGCGCGCGGTACTTCGTGACCGCCGTGGTGACGAGCCGGCCGTCGCCGGAGCCCAGGTCGATCACGTAGTCGCCGGGGCCCACGGCCGCCAGCGTCAGCATGCGGTCGACGATCGACGTCGGCGTCGGCACGTACGGGGCCTCGGCCTTGGGGGGTGCTGCGACCTGCGCGGAGGCATCGGCAAGTGCAACGCAGGCGGCCAACAGCAGCGCGAGCAGGTGGCAGGTGGCGGTTGCGGGTCGGTGCAGCTGGCGCACGGGTGGCTCCTCGGGACGGTGGTTCGATCCGAAGGAGGCGATTCTACGCAATCGGCGCGTCGCGGCGGGCCGCTCCCCGTCCCGCCCCGCATCGCCCGCCGTCGAATTGCGGGCTGGCCGCTTTCCGGCGATCATCGAACTTTGTCCGTTCACCGCATTCGGAGGCACCCCATGTTCGAGGCGCTGTCGGTTCCGTTCGGAGCCAAGATGCTGTTCAACACCGTCAAGCTGAAGCCCGGCGTCACGATGGACGACGTCGAGCTCGCCGTCGGCGAGATGTGCAACGTGGTCAAGGACACCTACGGCGACGAGAAGGGCGGCTTCTGCGGCGGCCAGGTGTGGAAGTTCTCGGGCTTCGCGTCCGACGAGGGGTCGCTCGGCGGCGTCAAGGCCGCCGACGCGCACCTCGCGATCGTCACGTACTGGCGCTCGTTCGAGCAGCACGAGCGTTCGCACGCCGACAAGACGTTCAAGGACAAGTTCTCGGCGCTGGCGCAAATGTGCACCGACAGCCAGGAGCTTGGCTACGAGATGCTCTGGCAGGGGGCGCCGGAGCCGAAATAGCGCCACCGCCCCTCGCCCCAGCCCTCTCCCCGTGCCGGGGAGAGCGAGCGTGAGTCCGCGGCGGCGTCGACTATCCCCTCCCTCCCCCCGCGAGCGGGGAGAGGGTCGGGGTGAGGGGTCGCGGCGAAACCGCGAGGCCTAGAACTTCCGGTTGTACGCGATCCCGAGCAGGTACTCCTTCATCGCGATCGTCTCGGTCGTCGTCGGCGGCAGGCCGAACCCGATGAACAGCGACGGACCGGTGACCGTGTTGTTCTGCGCGTACATGAACGCGCCGGTGATCTCCGACTTGTCGTCGATCTTCCACGTCGCGCCCGCGTGCCACTGGTCCTGCACGACGCCCGGCGCGAGGATGTTGAATGTCACGTCCTGCGACTGGATCGGGTTGTCCGTGTGGTTGAAGCCGCCGCGGATGGTCCACCGGCTGTTGATGTCCCACTGGACGCCCAGCTTCCAGACGTCGACGTTCTGCCAGCCGAACCCCGCTCCGCTGTCGCCGCCGAGGCAGTACTGGCGCAGCCCGGGGCCGCCCATCTGCGGCGGCACGCAGTAGCCGAACCACGTGCTCGGATTGCTCACCGACGGCGCATCGTCGTAGAAGATGCGCTGGAAGTCGAAGGCGATCAGCAGTTCCTTCACCGGCCGGAACGCGACGCCGACCATGAAGTTCGACGGGATGTCGAAGCCGCCGCCCTGCGCGAACAGGCCCTTGTACTCGTCGAAGCTGCCCATGCTGATCTTGGTCGAGTACGACGCGCCGACCGCGAACTGCTCGGTGAACTGGCCCATGTACCCGATGCGCACGCCGGCGCCCCACGCGGAGCTGTAGCCGTTGTTGGTGACGTTGCCCGGGCTCACCGAGAACGCCGGGTTGTCGAACGCCTGCAGGCCGTTGGCCTCGAAGCGCTGGTAGCCGATCAGCGGGGCGATGCCGACCGAGTGGCCCTTGGTGAACTGCCACGACGCGTACGGCGCGATGATGAGCTGCGTCAGGTCGACGCCCAAGCTGCCGCTGCCGCACAGCAGGTTGTACGGTGCGCCCTGCCCGCCGCGGAACTGCCCGCACGCGCTTTGCGCCGGAATCTGGCCGCCCGGATAGTCGGTGTTCATCCCGCCGTTGCCGTAGACGGTGACGCCCAGCGCGAGGTCGGGGCGGAACTTCCAGTTGATCCCGAACTCGGGAATGAAGAAGTTCTTGCTGCCGCTGTCGACGTAGCCGTCGATGCCGGCGGGGCCCGACCCGCTGCGCGACGCGTTGCGGTCCGGCGAGAACCACGCGACGCCGAGCTGCCACTGGCTGTCGAGGAACGACATCGCGCCGGGGTTGCCCGCGCCGCCGAACGGCTCGAGGGCGACGGCCGCGGCGACGCCGCCCATGCCGTTGGACTTCATTCCGTAGCCATTGGAAAAGTAGCCGTCGGTCGCGTGCGCGGCGAACGGCGCCATGCAGGCGAGCGCGAGGGCGAGCTTGGTCTTCGTGAAGGTGTTCATGCGTACTCCCCTGGGAAATCCGTTGTCCGTCCTCCGGACGCTCTGCCGGCGCCTCGTGTCGATCGATCAGATGAACAGGCTGACGTCGGCGTCCTTGGCCATCGGCAGGAACGTCGCCGCGCCGCAGTATTCCTTGACCTCGGGAATGAACTGGTCGTGCTCGTAGCCGAAGAGGTCGACCGTCATCTGGCAGGCGATCAGGTTCACGCCCGCCTCGATGCACAGCGCCCGCAGTTCGGCGATGCTC
>CAZNSL010000918.1:0-2767 GCA_964574975.1 uncultured Alcaligenaceae bacterium
CCGCCAGCCCCCCGGTCGCCGGCAGCGCCGCCTCCCCTGACCCAGCCCTATCCGATCGGTTCGGCGCAGGCGCTGCTGGAAGGGATGCTCAACTACAATCGCTCGCCAGGCGACAAGTTCTACTTGTTACTCGTCCCGGAGAACGATTGGCCCGACGTGGTCGAGTTCGACACGTTTAGTGAGTGGGTGGCGGCTATCAAGCAGCAGGATGGCAAACCTGTGCATGTGTTCCCGTTCCGCGGGGTCTACATGCCGGTGACGGAGGGGCCGTTGCGCTTTCTGCACACTCCGATGGGTGCCGTGCCGTTGTTCGAGATCCCCCAGGGGGCTGCGGCAGCGCGGGCCGCTCGTGGGTGGATGGGGGCACAATCGTTGGACCCGGACGATGGGTACGAGATCCCGGTGGAGGAGACGCAGCCCAACGTTTCGGCAGCGGATGAAATCGCGATGCCGCCGCCGGCGGACGAAGAATCACCCGTCCACTGACGGCTAAAAAAAGCACGAAAACGTGTCATATCACTAGCTAATCCGCTTATTTTACGCCGTACCCAGGAGGAGTCAGGTCATGTAAGCGACAACCGTCACAACCGTTTTTCTTTCGCCTGCCATGATCGAGGGTGATTGCTTTGGCAGGCAAAGAGGCCCGTGGAGCGTTCCACGGGCTTTTTCTTTTTCACAAGGAGACTATCATGCGACGAGTGCGAGGCTAGGGGAGTGGGGCTCGTCAGGTCCTACCGCGGAAGAGTAATCAAAAGAATGGAAAAAGATCCACAGAGCGGACGTATCAAGATTCGCTTTCTGGATCCGACCCCGGGGATTCCCGGAGAAACAATTACTGTCACCCAGGAAGACTGGGACCGCCACGGCCGTCGGGACTACACCCCGGACGGATCGATGGCGGAGCAGCGCAAGCTCGCGAAACAGGGACATCGCTTGCGCTAGGTTGGATTGTCCCTCGCATAGGACACAAAGATGACCATCCAGAATCAGCAGAAGCAGGGCAAGAAGCAGGAGTTCCATCCCTTGGCGAGTCGCCACTACTACCGCATCCGTCGCCGTGACGCCGCCACGGCGAAGCAGATGGAGACGGTGTGGGGGCTCACGTTCCTGAACAAGGGAAAATTGATCGTCCCTGTCGGCACGGTGCCTGCCATGGTGCAGGACAGCCGCTCGGCGACGCAGATTGACTTACTCGGGATCACGGCAGATCTCGACCCGGTCAACATGACGGCCACCTGGGCCAACAAGCGGATGCACCACAACTGGTACTTGGTGCCGCGTCCGGCAGCGCATGGCCGTCGGCTGGATCCGCGGGATCGCGGAGAACGCGGACTGCAACCCGGGGACTGCCCGGCGGGGGAATGGATGCGGTACGCGCTCGACGTGGACAAGCTGCGGGAAAAGGTGTGCGGGATGAGTTACCGCCTGCACACGGTGCCGCAGCTTCCCGATGTCTACGTCGGCTACGCCCAGGTGGCCGACGCCGCCTTTGAGCCCACGGCGCCCACGGATGCCATGGTGGAGGCGTTCTGCCGCCTCCAGCAACAATCCATCGAGCAGCTGCAGGCGATGTCTGAGGAGGATCTGAGCCGCACCATGCGGGCCTTCTGGCCAATGCTGTTCGTGCCGCCGGGCGGCGACAACCAGACGGGATTGTACTTGCTGCCGCTGCAGTACGCGTCGGGCATCCGGGGCGTGGTGCGGGTGTTCGAGGACTACTCGAAGCTCGTCGGGTTCAACACGTTCAACCCGGCCAAGTTGCTCGGCAGCATGGAGGGGCAGAGCAACGAGGGGAAGATCGAGCTCGTGCGACAGAAGCTGGCGGCGTCGCAGCCGCACCTGCTGCCGTGCGTCACGGAGGACGACCTCCTGCGGGCCGCGGAGACCCCCAATGAGCTCTTGCATGTGGCCAACGCGGCGGCCACGCAGTGCCTGTACCGGGCGATGACGTTGCCGCACGACGAGGCTATGACGTTTAGCTCGGCGGATCTCGGCGGCAACCGCGCGGCCCATTTCTACGCGGCCGATGCGCCACGCCAACAGCCGCCGGCCCAGGCGGTCGAGGACGTGCAGATCGTGGACACGGCCGATGAGGCCGCGGCGTGAGTTTAACGACGTTTCCGCTCACACCTCCGGGGGGTCTCTCCCCGGAGGTGTGGCTTCAAAAGTACGACTCGGCCCCCTCGGCGTTGCCGCGATGGCCCGAGTCCCGAAAGATGACGTTGGTGGCTGTGGGAGGAGAACAGCGACATGGCAGAGTGCCGAAGCTGACGGCCTATGCCGTGACGGCGCAGGACGATTTAGCGGAGCTGCTTCGTGATGAGAGCAGCGCGATCTATCTGTTCTTCGTTGTGCCTCGCAGCGTCGTGCTCGCGGATGGGGTACGGTCGCCAGCCCTTACTGCGGCGAGCTGGCAGGATTGACGATGGCCCTTTTTCTTTCGCCGCTGGCGGTTGCCCGGCTGTTATTGTACAGTAGCAGGGCAACTTCCAGTCGGCCTTTGAGTTACAGATATGTCGCGAACCATTGAGATCGATCCGTTCGTGGAAGAGTTTCAGTCCGGCAACCCCGACGACGGGATGATCGGACGCGGCTACGTCGATGCTTCGACGATGCGGCTTCGTAGCGGGCGTTCCGCTGCGGAAGTCATGGGCGCCGGTCCCGGCGGCGTGCGTGCCGTGGTGATCCCTCGGGCGACGCTGGGCGGCGTACCGGCGGGGCGAACCCCCCATGATCTGACCACTGTCGAGATGCACATCGCTCCGTT
>CAZNSL010000919.1:0-2762 GCA_964574975.1 uncultured Alcaligenaceae bacterium
CCGCGGCTGCTGCTCAACGGTAACCGCGTGAGCCTCAACTACGCCCTGGAGACTTCGGCCGCCAGCCGGGTCGAGGGATACTTCAGCCGCGACAACGGCCGGACGTGGTTCCGCCTCGGTGACGACCCGGATCGCACGAGTCCGTTCGAGTTCGAGCTGCCGGAGGACGGTCTGTACGGCATCGCCCTGGTCGTCGGCACTTCGGGCCGTCCCGCCCAGCCGCCGGCCTCGGGCGAGCCGCCGGACTGCTGGATCGAGGTCGATTCCACCAAGCCGGTGATTCAGATGCGCGAGATCGCGCTGGGCACCGGCGAGGACGCCGGCATGATCACGGTGAGCTGGACGACGACGGACGCGAACCTGGTGGCCGACCCGGTGACCGTGTGGTACGCGACGCAGCCGGACGGACCGTGGCAGCCGATTACCAAGGGCCAGAAGGCGGAGGGCGCGTTCCGCTGGCCGGTGCCGGTGTCGGCAGGCGGGCGGGTCTACCTGCGCGTCGAGGCGACGGACAAGGCCGGCAACGTCGGCCGCTGGGAGACACGCGAGCCGGTGATCCTCGAAACTGGCCGGGCCAAGGCCCGTGTCCTTGGGGCCAGCGCGAAGCCGTGACGGTCCACACGGCCACGAAGTCGAGCGTCGGGTTGCGACCGCGATCGGCACCGGTTATGATGACGGCGTCGCCACGCGGAGGGCCAAGCCATGCCAGACACTGTGACACCGGTCCCATCCGCCGCCAACGGCCCGGCCGCGCCGCGCGAAGACGGAGAGCGTGTCGAGGGGCTGGTCGCCGAACTCTTGGCCGAGTGGCGCTGGTATTACGAACGCGTCCACGACGGCCGCTTCGACCGCTATGCCGGCGAACACGTCGCCATCTACCGCAATGCGGTCGTCGACCACGACGCTGACCGGGTGGCCCTCGTCGAGCGCGCCGCCACCGCCCTCGGCGTGCCGCCGAATCACATCATCTTCCCGTACATCGATCCGCCGTTCTGGACCGTGGAGCCGGCGTAGTGGCCCGAATACGGCTCACCTACTCTCGGACGCTCCTGCCGCTTCACGACGCGGACGGCCAGTTAACGCGCGTCGAACTGCCGCGGCTGTTTTGCGCCCTCCACATCGGCTCAGCGGCTAACTTCGTCGTCGCCGACGGCCTCGTAGACACCGGCTCGCCGTTGACCGTGCTACCGCAGCGACTCTGGACGGCCCGAGACTTTCCGCTCGCCGCCGTCCGTTGGCTTACGCCGCCTCTCGGGCCGTGCTTGCACGTCCGCACGGCCGCTGGGACGTTCCGCGGCCGCGCCGGCGTCGTGCCGATTCGTTGCCTCTCGGCGAGGGACGGCTCGCCGCTGCCACGAATCGATGTCGTCGCCCAATTCCTCGAAGACGTCGATCGTATCACGTACGCGATTCTCGGCCTTGGCCACGGTGTCTTTGACGGCCGGCGGCTGGTCGTCGAAGCCGACGCCAACCTCGCGTACCTCGAAGACCGCTGAGCATCCGTGCGGATCGCCGAGAAATCGTCGTAAGCCGCACCCGGGGCCGACGGGCCGGAAAACCCGATCGCGTCCGTGACCGGCGTAGGGCCGGGGTTGGCCCACAGCAGCCACGAGGCGCAGAGCATCGAGACGCGCGAAGGCCTGGAAGTGGCCGCCCATAACGGCCCGTTGAAGGGCCAGCGCGTCGTCCGCGGCCGCGAGGGCGAGTACCTGGCCCACTACCGGGCGGCCGTGTAAGTCTGGGCCAACCGACGGTCTATCCCGCGCCGCACGCCAACGACGTTGGCCCGCCCCGCCCACGCCCGCCAGACGGCCAGAGATTGCCACACCATGCCCGCGGCCAATTCGCCCCGCCCCGCGAGCCAGCGCCACAGCCGCACCCGCCGCGCGATCCGCCGCAGGCCGGCTTGCTGCACCCGTCGCCCGGCCGAACCCAGGACGAAGCCGAGGAACTTCACGCCCGCCGCCGAAGGCCGCAACTGCGACTTGTCCGGGTGCAACCGCAGCCGCAGCGACGCCAGCCGCCTTGCCAACCGCGCGTGCGCGGCCCGCAGTTCGCGCTTCGAGCGGCCGAACAGGATCAGGTCGTCGCAGTAGCGGACGTAGCCGCCGACACCCCACTCGTCCTTGACCGCGTGATCGATGTCGTCCAGCAGCACGTTGGCGAAGAACTGGCTGGTCAGGTTGCCGATCGGCAGGCCGCGGCCGCGCTGGCCGGCGGCGGGGTCGCGGGCCTGCCAGTAGGCCAAGTCGTCGGACCCCGCGAACACGCCGACCCCGGTCGCGATGATGCGGCCGATCGCGGCCAACAGGCGTTCGTCCCGGATGCGGCGGCGCAGCACGCCGAGCAGAATGGCGTGGTCCACGCTCGGGAAGAACTTCACGATGTCGGTCTTGAGGTAGAACGGGTAGCGCCGCAGGTAATCCTCGGCCCGGTCGAGCGCCCGGTGCGTGCCCTTGCCCGTGCGGCAGGCGTAGCTGTCGTGAACGAACCGCGGCTCGTACAGCGGCTCCAGCACGTTGACGAGGGCGTGGTGGACGACGCGGTCGGCGAACGGCGCGGCTGAGATGCGCCGTTTCTTCGGGTCGTAAATCCAGAAGTGACGATACGGCCCCGGCCGGTAGGAGCCGTCGTTCAAGCGGCGCTGGAGTTCGAGTAAGTGCGATTCCCAGCGGAAGTCGAAGCGGGCGGCGTCGGGCTTGTAGCGCTTGCGGCGGCGGCATTTCCGGTAGGCAGCGACGAGGTTGTCCCAGGCGACGAGT
>CAZNSL010000920.1:0-2762 GCA_964574975.1 uncultured Alcaligenaceae bacterium
CTTATCCTGCGCACCCGCACCTCCGCCGCGGGGTTGGGGCCCCGGGCTCGCCCGTCTTCGCGTTGTGGTGTCCCTTGGCTGGTGCCGCCGGCGGCGCGCTGATCTTCTTCATGTTCCTGATCGCCAGCGTCATCCTCGGGCTGTACGCCGGGGCGTTCGCGGCCCACGTCTTCCTCGTCACCGTCGACGGCACCGCGGCCGGCTACGACGAGGTCACCTGGCCCGACGAGCCGTATCTCGACTGGGTCTGGAAGCTGTTCTACCTCGCCTGGCTTGCCGCCCTCTACGCCGTCCCGCTGATGTTCTTCGCTCGCTATCAGGCGGGCACCCAGGCGACGACAGGCGCGGCACTGACGAACACCGTCATCGCGTTCGCCGTCGCCGCCTGGTTGTTTTTCCCCCTCACGATGCTCTCGTCGATGGGCGGCCCGTCGCGTTGGCTGGTGTTCTACCCGCCGGCCCTGCGCCAGGCGGCCAAGGGTGGCAGCTCAATGGTCGTCTTCTACCTGCTCAGCGGGCCGGTGCTGGCCCTGGCTGCCCTGAGCGTGGCGACGATGATCTTCCTCGGCCCGCTACCGTTCGTGGCGGTCGGCGGGGTCGGGCTAGCGGTGGCGATCCTGATCTACGGCCGGCTGTTTGGCCGGCTGGCGTTGGCCCTCGGCAAGGTGGACGGCGGGGCGAAGGTGAAGGCCCGGCCCAGGTTCCGAGCGTCGCCGTTGGTCGAGGCGGCGGCCCGCGATCCGATGGCCCGCGGCGGCCGGGCGCACTTCGTCCAGCCGGAGGACCTGCCGCCGACGAATGCCCCCGACCCGGAGGCCCGCGTCGGCTACAACGTCCGCCTCGACGACGCCCCTCCCGTCGAAGCTCCGCGGGCGACGACCCGTCCGGTCGAGCCGCCGGAAGGACCGTACGAACTGTCCGATGGCCCGGCCAACCGGCGCCGCGATCGCGGGCCGATCCCGGACGAATGGCTCAACCCGCGCCCGTACGAGATGGAACTGGCCGGTTACGGCAAGAAGCCGGCCCGGCCGAAGCACCCCTGGGCCGGCGGCATCTTCACGTTCCCCTTCCGGAAGGCCAACCATGTGGTGTTCGTCTGGCTCGCCACCCTGCTGACGGCGTTCGGCCTGGTCGTGCGCCTCGCGGCGCTATCTGTGCCCGCTTGACCGCGGCGTCACGAGCAGTTGACGCCGCCGGCCCGCGCGGGCTACGCTTGTAACAATCATGACCGCCGCCGTCCCCCCCGCCGCCGCTCCGCGTCCACTGGCCCTGCCCGCCCGCCGCGGCGGCGTCCGCGCGCTGCTCGGCCGGGCGGCCGTACTCCTCCTGCCGGCCGGCGTTCTGGCCTTCGGCATCCCACACGTCCCGGAGGAGTCGCGGGCTCAGCTCGCCGTCGGGGCCGGCCTGATTGCCTTCATGGGGTTGCTCCTGTTGCCCCAGGGGCGGCTCGGCTCGACCGCGACCGGCCTCGCTGCCGCCGCCCTGTACGTCCTCGCCCAGGTCTGGCTCTGGTTCCTCAAGCTGCCCTACCACGACCACTGGTACCAGCACTTCGCGTTCGCCGTGCTGTTGGCGGTGCCGCTCTTGATCGTCGCGGCCGTATCGCTGGTCAACTCCGGCGCACACGACCTGCGCCGCGCCCGCCTGCTGGTCAAGCAACTCGTACGGCGGACGGATTGGCCGGCCGACCTGAGCTTCTGCCCGGCGTTGCCGGAGGTGATGGAACTGCGCGACGCCCTGCGAGGCGACGCAACCCCGGCCCTGGCGCTGTTGCAAGACCCCCGACCGGAAATTCGGGCCTCGGCCCTGGCCGCGCTGGCGTACCGACGCTCGTGGAAGCCGCGGGAGGAGGCGCTGGTCCGGCGGGTCGCGCTGCACGCCCGCGAACCGGCGGTACGGGCCGCGGCCGTGCGGGCGCTGGCGTACACCCGCGACCGCGAGCAAGTCGAGGTGCTGGCCGGCTACCTGCGCGATCGCGCCCCGGAGGTGCGGCGTAGCGCCACCGAGGTGCTGTTCTGGGAGAGCGAGCGGCGCTGGACGTGGGTGCGCTTCGCCGTCCACGACGCCCTCGGCGACCCGGCGCTGCGCGACGAGGGGGCACTACCGCTGGCTGGCGTCGCCCTGCCGGACCAAGCGTTGACCGACCTGCACGAGTGGGCCGGCGAGAGCGGTGCCCAGGCCGTGCGGGCGGCGCAGACACTTGTCGCCTACTACGGCCATGCGCTCAGCGATCGCGACGACATCCTGGCCGGCAAACTCCGCGGCGTCGTGCTGAACGTCCACGGGCCGACGGTCCTGCGCCACGAGTTGGCGAAACTCCTCATCGAGTTGAAGTTGCTTGACCGAGCCGACATGGCCAGGCTACTCACCGCGGAGAACCCGACGCCCCTGCGGCTCATGGCAGCCGACGCGCTCTTGGCGGCCGGCCCGCATCCGCAGGCAGTGGCGAGTCTGCGCGACTTGGCGCGGCTGCCGAACCGGGAGATCGCGCTGGAAGTCGGCCAGATCGTGCAGCGTCGCCTCAATGTGGACCTCGGCTTCGACCTCCAGAAGCCGCCCGCGCCGAACACGCGCAAGGCCGCCGAGTTGACCCGCCGAGTGATGGAGTGGGCTGCTGACGACAGCGAACCGGACGCGAGCGACGACCTCGACGTGCCGCCCCCGCCGCGGCCGCGGCCGGAGACGCAGTGGGACATCGACCTGCCGCCGAAGAAGTAGGAAGAGGAATTAGCCACAGATAAACACAGATGAACACGGATAAG
>CAZNSL010000921.1:0-2761 GCA_964574975.1 uncultured Alcaligenaceae bacterium
CCACGTCGTCCAGCCCCAGTTCGCGGGCCACGCGATCCACGGCCCGGGCCAGCTTCTTACGCAGCGCCTCCGGGCTGCCGCCCATGTGCTTCGCCACCGTCGCCCAGTCGCGGCCATTCGCCCTCAAGTCGGCGATCTGCCGTTCCTCGTCGGAGAGCCGGCGGCGAATCTCCTCCAACATCTCGCGCTCGCTCGCTAACGCCTGAGCCGTCTCGGTGTTCGCGGCGATCTGGCGCGACCACTCTTCGTCGCCCAAGGCGACCGGCCGGTTGGCCGGTTTGCGGGCGTGGTCGAGGATCTTGTTGCGGGCCATCGTCACCAGCAGCTTGAAGAGTTGCGCCGGGTGTTCCAGGTCGAACTGGCCGGCCGCGGCCCGCACGAAGAAATTGCCCATCACCGATTGGCAGACATCCACCGAATCGAGGACGCGGCCGAGTTTCTCGTCGAGCCGGACGCGCACCGCCCGGCGGATTTCCGGCTCGTACTGACGGACCAGATCGCTGGCCGCCTGCTGATCGCCGGTACGAACGCGGCGGATCAGGTCGCGGAACGCTTCGTCGTCGGTCATGACAAAGCCCCTCCGGGCCGGCGTCATCGCTTGTGGAGTTGGCGAGCAGCGTCCTGCACTTCGGCCGTCTCACGCGGCGTCTTCGGCATGTCGAACGCCTTCATCAGATACTTCTCCGCCACCAACGGTTGGTCGAGGCCGATGTAGGCCTGCGCCAGGTGGACGTAGAAACTGACGCGCGGGCCAGCCGTCGAAAGCGCCTGCTTCAGCAGGTCGCGGGCCTGGGCGAATTCGCCATTGGCGATGTACAGTGCTCCCAGGGTTTCCATGTACTCGGCCGGCAACGTCACATCGTTCTGCCGCTCGCGCAGCTTTGCGGACGACTCGTAAGCAACCCGCGGTAGCGCCATCGCCTTCAGCTCGAGCCAGACGATGTTGTTGATGACGGCCAGATTGCGGTCCTGCTGCCGCAGGACGGCGCGGTATGCTTCAAGCGCTTCGCGGGCCAGATCGAGGTTCCAGCCGCGCTCCGGCAACTCCGCCTGCGCCCGCAACCCGTCGCCGACGATGAGCCAGCCCCGCACGTTGAGCGAATCGCGGTCGAGGACCTTTTTCGCCCACCGGACGGCCAGTTCCGGCCGCCCGACCGCCAGAAACGCCTGAGCCCCTTCGAGTTCCACTTCGACGGGCTTCTTCGTCTCGTGGACTTCGTCGAGGAACTGCTCGGCCAGCGCCACCGAGCCGCAGCCGCTGAGTGCCTTGATGTACTGAGCGCACCCGTGCGGATCGGTCGCGAGGAATTCGCGTACCGGCTTCAAGGCGGCGGCCGCCTCGGTGGGGCGGTTGAGCATCAGACATATTTCCGCTTCGGTGCGTGCCGCCCACAACAGCCCCGGTTGGAGTTTCAGCGCTTGGCGACAGGCGTCGATGGCCTTGTCCGGCCGGCCGGCCGCGAGCATCGCCTGGGCGTACACCTGGCACATGCCGACGGAGAGTTTATCCACATCGAGGGCACGATCGAGGAACACGGCCCCAGCGTGCGGGTCGATGCGACGCAACAGGAGCGCCTTGTCGGCAACGAGTTCCGCCCGCTGGCCACACGCTTGCAATCCGCGGTCGATGAAGGCGAGAGCCTCGGCGTGCCGACCTGCGCGATATGCGTGTTCGGCCAGGCCGATGTACGACTGGTACGTCGTCGGGTCCAACGCCATCACCCGGTCCCAAATGGCCTTCACGCGGGCCTCGACCTCGGCCCGCATTCCCTTCGCCTCCTCGGCCGTCACCAGCCGACGACGGGCGAACTCCTCCACGTAGTCGAGGTGAGTCTGTTGCGACGACCCGAGCAAAACGAGTTGCCGGACCTCGACGTCGGGCGTGTCGAGGACCGACTGGCAGGCCGTCTGGACGGGAACCCAATACTTCGTCAGGCCGGTGCGACGATCGAGTTGCATCAAGGCGATGCGGTAGCAGTCGATCAGCAGCAGCTTGGCGCCAGTCTCGAAATAGATCACGTCCTTGCCGCGGACGATCGGCAGGACATTGCGGGCGATGAAGTCAATCATCTGTTCCAACCGCTCGGTCTCGCCGATGCGGTGGAAGAGTTGCGCACCGTACCACGCAACCCACGGTGGGATGACCATGGGCGAAACGTCGGCGGCCGACGGCAGTTCCGCGAGTTGCTTCTGCACCTCGGTCGTGTCGTTGCGGCGGGCGGCGGCGTCGGCCAACATGCAGCGCGACTCCCAATCGTCTGGGTGCGTCTCGATCAGTTTTCCGGCTTCGCGGGCTGCAAGGTCGATCTTCCCCTCCCGGTAGAGACCGCGCATGATTAGCCGCAAGAGGTCTGGGTCGCTGGCCGGCCCCTCGCGGTCGCGCAGTGCCTTGAGTCGAATCGGGATCGAATCGTCGTTGGGTGCCCACGTCAGGAGATTGGTCAGCGTTTCCTCGGCCCTCTCGGCGTCGCAGGCTTTGAGGTTCTGATCGAGCATCGAGTAGTAGAATGTCCGCTTCCCCTCAACCCGTCGTTCCCACAGAAGGTACGCGGCCGGGCCACCGACGCCGACGACGACGAACGCCGCCACACCCAGGACGAGGGCGACGTGGGCCCGCGGAGCCTCGCGCACGAAGTGGTACACCCACGCCACCGCGAACCGCGCCCCCCGGTACAGGTGGAGAGGCAAAAACGCGAGGAACCAGAGAAACCCGACGACGGTCGTGAACGCGTGGTACAGGAAGCCGCGGACGATATCGATC
>CAZNSL010000922.1:0-2759 GCA_964574975.1 uncultured Alcaligenaceae bacterium
GGCGGGCCACGGCACGGCGTCGAGGTCGTCGAGGCAACGAACGGCGCGTTCGGTTTCAGCGTCGTGCCGACGCGCGGCATGGGCCTGTGGCGGGCGGCCTACAAGGGCATACCGCTCGGCTGGCGCGCACCGGTGCGCGGGCCGGTCCATCCGCAGTTCGTCAACCTGGGGGCGCAGAACGGCCTCGGCTGGCTCCACGGCTTCGACGAACTGCTCTGCCGCTGCGGCCTGGCGTGGGCCGGCCCGCCCGGCGACGACAACGGCTTCCCGCTCACCCTGCACGGCCGCATCACCAACACGCCGGCCCACAAGGTCGAAATCCGCACCAACCGCGAGTCGGGCACGTTCAGCGTCATCGGCCACGTCGAGGAGGGGGGACTGTTCTACCCGCACCTGCGACTCTCGACCGCCTACAGCACCACGGTCGGCTCGAACACCCTGACGATCACCGACGAGGTGACGAACCTAGGCGGCCAACCGGCCGAGTTCCAGTTGCTCTACCACGTCAATCTCGGCGCGCCGCTGTTGGGCGAAGGTAGCAAGGTACGGCTGGCCCTGCACTCCCTGACGCCACAGACGGCGCACGCGGCCGCCGCCGTCGACGGCTGGGACACCTACGCCGGCCCGACGCCGGGCTTTCTGGAGCAGGTCTATCTGTGCGAGCCGAAGGCGAACGCCGATGGCCGGTCGCTGGCCGTGCTGCACGACGCCGGCGCGACGCAGGGATTGGCCCTGCGCTGGCCGGTCGCGGAGTTGCCGTGCTTCACGCTGTGGAAGAACACGGGCGCGGCCGAGGATGGCTACGTGACGGGCCTGGAGCCGGCGACGTGCTATCCGAACTTCAAGGCGAAGGAGCGGGCCGCCGGCCGGGTGCGCGTGTTGCAGCCTGGCGAGAAGTGGCGGGCGACGTGGACGCTGGAAGCGTTCGCCGACGCCGCCGGCGTGGCGGATGTCTGCCGCGAGGTCGCGGAGCTGCAACTGGGCACGATCCCACGCATCGACCGCTCGGCCCCGGAGTGACCTGGAGAATGAAGGATTCACCACAGAGTCACAGAGGACACAGAGAAAGACACACAAGAACTTCTCTTCCTCGGTGCCGTCTCTGTGATCTCTGTGACTCTGTGGTGAATCCCGCTTACTTCCACGCCAGCAGCTTCTCGTCGATCTCGCGGACGTACGCCCAGTCGTCCTTGTACTTCGCCGTCGCGAATTTCGCCGCCCCGGCCGGGCCGAACGACTTCTCCAGGCCCGACCCGTTCCACGCGAACGTCAGGAACGCCTCGCGCACCTTCTTCGCCAGGTCCGGCTTCAGGTTGTAAGCGTAGCCGTAGCAGCCCGGCGGGAATTTCTTCGACTCGTAGATCACCCGGTAGTCCTTCGCCGCGATGTCGCCCCGCGCCTCAGCGCGCTTCAATAGGTCGCCGGCCACGCACGCTACCTCGTACTCCTTCTTCGCCAGCCTCTTGATCGACGTGTCGTGACTGCCCGACGTGGGCAATTCGTAGTCGGTGCCGGGCGTGAGCTTCGCCTCGTCGCGCAGGATCGTCAGGGGTGCCTTGTAGCCGGAGTGCGACGACGGCGTCGTCATCGTCACCTTCTTGCCCTTCAGATCGGCCAGGGTCTTGACCGGGCTGTCGGCCCGCACGATCACCTTCATCGCGTAGCCGTAGGTGCCGTCGGTCCCGGCCATCACGAACGCCGGCACGAACCCCGACGCGACCGCGGCCGGCACCAGGCCGGTGTTGACGCCGAGGATGTGCAGCGACCCCTCGCCCAGTCGCTCGCGCAACTCGTCGCTGCCCTCGACGGCCCGTAGCTCGACCTTCTTGCCGGTCACCTTGGCGAGGTGGTCGCGGAACTCCTTCCACACTGCGTCGGGGTCGGCGGTCGGCAGCGGAGCGAAGGCGAGCGTTTCCGGGTCGGCGAGCTTGGCCGGGTCGCTCGGCGAGTCGGGGACCATGTCGCCGTCGGCGTCGGGCAGCGGCGTGCCCGGCTTGTGGCTCTCGGCGATGCGTTTCTGCCCCTCGGCGATGGTGTGCACGTAGTCGATCCGCGGGACGCCCATCTCCTCCTGGTGCTTGGTCCAGAAGTAGAAGCCACCCACGACCAGCGCGGCCGGGATGGCGAGTTTCAGGACGTTGCCGAACGAGAAGCGGCTCGGTGCGGTCATGATGACTCCGACGGCGAAGAAGAGGTTATCCGCAGATTTCGCAGATTCCGCAGATTAGAAGACAGATCAGATAGTCATTCGTTGAAGGTCCATCCTATCTGACTTTTAATCTGCGGAATCTGCGAAATCTGCGGATAACCTCTTTGTCAAAGTGTCGGGCCGATCGACCACGGGGCGAACTCCTCCTCGCCGACGCCATTGGCCTCGCTCTTGGTCGTCTTGCCGCTCGCCACGGCCAGGATTTCCTCGAAGATGTGCCGGCCGACTTCCTCGACCGGTGTGCCGGCCAGGACCACGCCGGCGTCGATGTCCATGTCGTCTTCCATGTGGCGGTAGAGCGGTGTGTTGGTCGCCACCTTGATCGACGGAGCCGGCTTGCAGCCGAACACCGACCCGCGGCCCGTCGTGAACACCAGCACGTTCGAGCCGCCAGCCACGATGCCGGTCATGCTCACCGGGTCGTAGCCCGGCGTGTCCATGACGACCAAGCCCTTGGCCGTCACCGGCTCGGCGTATCGCACCACGTCCACGAGGGCCGTCGAGCCACCCTTGGCGATTGCGCCCAGCGACTTCTCGTAGATGGTCGTCA
>CAZNSL010000923.1:0-2756 GCA_964574975.1 uncultured Alcaligenaceae bacterium
CTTGACCCTGGAAGACGTGGTCGAGTTCTTCAACCTGATCCTCGAAACCCACCTGACCGGAGACGAAAAGAAGGCGCTGGTGGCGTTCATGCATCAGCTTTAGGCGCTCGCGGGCCAGCCCAGTGCGCCAGCGACGGGACGCTCGACCCGTCGCCGGCGCTCCGGGCTGACAAGCGGTCGAGCCTATCCCCGGAGGACCCGATATGGCAACCTGGCCGGCCCTGAGCTTGGCGGAACGGCGCGTTCTCGGCGCGCTGATCGAGAAGCAGAAGACGACGCCCGATGTCTACCCGATGACGCTCAACGGGCTGGTCACCGCCTGCAACCAGAAGTCGAATCGCGACCCGGTGATGACCCTGCAAGACTACGAAGTCGAGGAGACGCTCAACGGCCTCCAGAAACTGGGATTTGCCACCCGCGTCGAGAGCGGGCGGGTCGATAAGTTCCGGCACCTGCTCTACGACGCCTGGACCGTCAACAAGACGGAGATCGCCGTCCTGGCCGAGCTGCTGTTGCGTGGCCCGCAGACCGAGGGCGAGCTGCGCGGCCGCGTCGGCCGCATGGCCGACGTGCCAAACCTGGACGAGCTGCGCGCGGTCTGCAAGCCGCTGGCCGAGCGCGGACTGGTCGTATACCTGACGCCGGAAGGCCGCCGCGGCACGGCCCAGACGCACGGCTTCCACGACCCGACGGAGTTGGACGCCCTGCGCGGCCGCTTCAGCGGTTCGGCCGACGACGAGCCGGCCCGCCCAGCATCGACCCCCGCCGCGCCGGGGTTGGCGGCTCGGGTCGAGCAACTAGCGGCCGACGTTGCGACCCTGACGCAGCGTGTCGCAGAATTGGAACGGAAGGCTGGCAACACCCGCTCATGAGGAGGACAACCGTGAGAATCATCGGAGCGTTCGTGGCCGCACTCGTGGCGTGCGGATCGGCGGCAGCTCAGCCCGCGTACAACATCATCGACCTCGGCATACTGCCGGGTGGCAACTTCTCGCAGGGCGTTTTCGTCTCGCCCAACGGCATCGCCACCGGCCGATCGGGCAACTTCTCCGCCTCCGTGGCGGCGTTTTCCTGGACGCAGTCCGGCGGGCTGGTCGGCCTGCCGAACCTGACGACGCCGGCCCGCAACTTTTCCGTCGGCAACGGCGTCAACAACGCCGGCGTCGTCGTCGGCACGGGTGCAACGACATCCTTCGGGTCCGGTCCGTTGCCGCTCGTCTGGCAGGGCGGCGTCGTGTCGCAACTGCCGTTGCCGGGCGGGCAGACCCTCGGCCGGGCCAACGCGATCAACGCCTCGAACGTCGCCGTCGGCTCCGTCGGCGGCGGCTCGACCGAGTTCGGCGCGATGTACGCGGGTGGCACCGGCACGGTCATTACGACGACGACCAGTAACGGCAGCTTCCTGCGGACGGCCACGGGGATCAACGACGCCGGCCGTATCGTCGGTAATGGTATCGATCCCAACAACGCCGCGGTCAACGTCGGCTACGTCCTCGACACCAGCACCGGCATCGCCTTCGCCGTCCCCGCCCTGCCAGGGGCCAATGGAGCGCTCAACTTCGGCGTGTCGAACGCCGGTCACGTCGTCGGGTCGAGCATGCTCAACCAGGGCAGCGGCCTGCCGTTCATCTACACTGATGCCACCGGCACCCTGCCGATCCCATTGCCGACGGGCACCAGCCAGGACAGCGCCCGCGGGGTCAACTCCGCCGGCATGGCCGTCGGTACCGCGTCGTCGGCATTCGCCATCCCGTTCCTCTACGACGGTCTGACGACGTACCGCCTCGGCGACTTGATCCCGTCCGGTACCGGCTGGGACCTGTTGACGAATACGTCGTCGTCGGCCATGGGCATCAGCGATAGTGGAATGATCGTCGGCACGGGCGTGTTCAACGGCGTGGTCCACGGCTACGCGATGGTGCCGGTGCCGGAGCCGGGCACGGTCGGGCTGGTGTTGACGGCCGTCACCGCGTTCGTGGTGCAGCGGCGGCGTCGCTCCGAGCCGGACGCGTAAGCGACGGCCCTGTTCGAGCCGGACGCATGAGTGTCGGTCCCGAACATTCGGAACCGACACTCATGCGTCCGGCTCGGACGGGCTTCGCGCCGCCACGGCTGTCGGGTAGGATGCCGCCCCATGAAGCGCAAGCATCTCGCCACCGCCCTCCTCCTCGTCCTCGTCGCTCTGGCCGCCGACCCACCGCGACCCGGCGGCGCGCACAAGCTCCAGTCGGTCAAGTACGACGCGCTGACCGACGCGATCCGCAAGCTCAAGGGCAAGGTCGTCGTCGTTGACTTTTGGGCCGACTACTGCCCGCCGTGCAAGCGCGAGTTCCCCCGTCTGGTCGCCCTGCACGCCAAGTACGCCGGTGCCGGGCTGGCGGCCATCTCCGTCAGCCTCGACGACCCGGCGGAGGCCGGCACGACGGCGAAGGTGCAGAAGTTTCTCGACATCCGCCATGCCGCGTTCGCCAACTACGTCCTCGACGAGCGGCCGGCCGCCTGGCAGGCGAAGCTCAAGGTCGATGGGCCGCCGGTGGTCTACGTCTTCAACCGCAACGGCGAGCTGGAACAGAAGTTCGTCGACGAGATTGACTACAATAAGGTCGAGTCGCTCGTTGCCGACCTGTTGAAGTAGCACTCGGTTAGCGACGCTTCGCAGAAGCGTTCTTCAGCCAGAACGCGTCTGCGAAGCGTCGCGAACCGGGCGTGCTGGAGGCCGTCCCATGCCCGACACCGCCGCGCGCGCCGCCGCCCGC
>CAZNSL010000924.1:0-2755 GCA_964574975.1 uncultured Alcaligenaceae bacterium
ACTCGCTCCACTCGTCCCACCCTACGGAGACTCCGCGGCATTTCTCAGTACCGGTAGCCCAGGCCGAGGCTGATGCCCTGGGCCACGAAGTCGGTCGAGTCGATGCCGCGCTTCGCGGCGAAGCCGTCGTTGATCTGGTCGGCCGCGCGGGCCGCACTCGTCAGGTACAGGATGCTGTAGCCCGCGTTCACTTCCAACCGCTCGGTCAGGCGGTAGCCGACCTTCAGGATGCCTTCCGGCACCACCGCGAACTTGTCGGTCGTGTCGCGGCCCGGAGACGGCACCAGGAAGTCGCCCGGCGCAACGTCGGTGCCGGTCGTCAGCGTGCCGGTGCGGTTGACGGCCTGATGGCTGACGCCGAAGCCCAACTTGGCCGTCGCCGATGCCGTGGCTCGGCCCCAGTCGCGGCGCACCCGCGCGCCGATCTGGCCGCCGTAGAACTGCGTGCGGGCAGCGAAGTTATCGAGCATGGTGATCGGCGTCCCCGGTAACTGGATTGTCTCCGTCGTCGAGGCCGTCGCCAGCGACTCGTCGAGGTCGAGATAGCGGAAGCCGGCCAGCACGTCGAACCGGCCGTTGCAGTTTTCGCTGCCCTTGGCGATACCGTTGGCCTCCGCGCCCCAAAGGCGGGTGCGCTCCGCGACGGCGACGCCGCCCCGCAGTTCGCCGGGCACGCCAACGAGCGGGCCTAGTTGCGGCCCGACGAACGTCGGCACGATCCGGCCCAGCACGACCGGGTTGTTCGCGGCTCCGTCGTGTACCGCCGCGAAGCCGGTCCCGGTGCGCTCGGTCAAAAAGCCAGTTGCCTCGACGCCGAGGTTCTGCTGGCAGTCGAGCCAGTAGCCGGCGGTGGCCCGCAGGCCGTCGATGCCGCCGAAGTCGGTGGGGGTGCCGCCGTACAGGACGTTCGGGGGCGGCGGTGGGAAGACCTGGATGCGGACGGGCGGGGCATTCCCGGCCAGCGGTGGCGGCGAGCGGTCGTCGAACCAGGTCAGGACGTATTCGAGATCGCCGTAGAACCGTGGCCGCGGGCGGCGAAGCTCGTCGGGCGACGGCAGGCAATCGACGCCGGGGCGCAGGCCGGTCGAGCCACCGGAGAGTTTGCAGTCGCACTCGCAGTCCTTCGGGGCCGGCGGTGCCACGGGCATCAAGACCGGGGCATCGGCCGACGGTTTGGCCGGCCCGCCGGGCAGGTAGCTGGGCGGTTCGGCGGCGAACGCGGTGGCGGAGAGGGCGGTGGCAGCAACTGACAAGAGACGGGTGCGCATCGCGGCACTCCTTGCGCGGTGGGTGACGAGTCCGTTCGTCCGGCCCAAACATCGGCGTGATTGCCACGGTTGCATCAAACGCGCCGCCTCCCGACCCACCGCGAATTGCGCTCGACCCCGGCGCGACCGGCGTTGCCCCGATTGAAGGCACGGCCGGCAAAATCCGATAGATGAGATAACCTCGTTCCCAGGCTCTGCCTGGGAACGCACTGCTGGCGAGGCTCGGCCTCGCGCAGCCGCAGCGGCTTGGCCTACCGGGGTGCGGCCGGCAGAGCCGGCAAGGCAGTGCGTTCCCAGGCAGAGCCTGGCAACGAGGGAGGATGAGATCGTGAATGAGTCCTTGACATACCCCGGCAGGCCGGTACACTTTGTTGAGACTGAATCTCAATCTAGCGGTCGCCATGTGTGCCGCTGACAGGACGTACTGCCGATGTCCTCGCTGTTGCCCCTAGAATTACTCGTCCCCGGCGAATGGGGCGAAGTCCATGAAGTCGTGGGCGAACCCGCCTGGGTTGGCCGGTTGGCCGAGATGGGCATCCGTTGCGGTTGCCGTCTCCAGTGCATCCGCCAAGGCAGCCCGTGTCTCTTGAACGTCGGCGGCAGCCGGCTGAGTTTACGCAACCACTGCGACTGTCAAATCCTCGTCAGCCCCGTGCGATGACCACGACCCTCGACCTGTTGCGCCCCGGTCAGCAAGGCCGCGTCGCGGCGCTGGACGGGCCGCCCGCGCTCCTGCAGCGCCTGATGGAGTTGGGCGTCTTCGAGGGCGAGGAGGTCGAGTACGTCGCCACGGCTCCGTTCGGCGATCCGCTGGAACTGCAAGTCGGCGGCACGCGGCTGAGCCTGCGGCGGGCCGAAGCCCGGTGTGTTTCCGTGAGTCTGCCATGAAGCGCGTCGCGTTGGTCGGCAACCCGAACGCGGGCAAGACGACCCTGTTCAATGCCCTCTCCGGTCTGCGGCAGCGCGTCGGCAACTACCCCGGCGTCACCGTCGAAATGAAGAAAGGCAATGCTACCTTCGGCGGCGAGGCCGTCGAACTCATCGACCTGCCCGGCACCTACAGCCTCGCGCCGCGCAGCCCCGACGAAATGGTGGCCGTGGACTTGCTCCTCGGCCGAGCCGGCGAGCCGCCGCCGGATGTCATCCTGGCCATCGCCGACGCGTCGAACCTCGACCGCCACCTCTACCTCGTCACGCAGTTGCTCGAACTCGGTCGGCCGGTCGTCTTGGCCCTCAACATGATCGACGTGGCCGACGCCCACGGCGTGCGCATCGACCACGCCGCCCTGTCGCGCCGCATCGGCCTGTCGGTGGTGCCGATCCGCGCCAATGCCGGCGTCGGCCTGGACGTGCTGAAGGCGGCCGTGCTGACCGCGGCCGTCGGCGACCCGCCGCCGCGCGGGCCGAAGTTCCCGGAAGCGTTCGACCGCGAAGTCACGGCGCTGGCGGACTGGTTAGGAGCCGCGAGCTTGAACGAGCGGTCGACC
>CAZNSL010000925.1:0-2752 GCA_964574975.1 uncultured Alcaligenaceae bacterium
CGCGGGAGAGGCCGCATCACCGCGTGGAGCGTAGCCGGTCCATTTCGGCCCGGAGTTGAGCGATTTCGCGTTCCGCGGCCACGCGCGCGCTCCGTTCCCGGTTCGCACTCTGCGCCTCCTGGTCGGCGCGTTGGGCCTCCCGGTCGGCGCGCTCGGTTTGTTCGTCGGCGCGGCGTTTTTCCTTCCGGGTCTGCCGCTTCGCGTCGGCCAACTGCCGGCGAACGTCGTCCAACTCGCGCTGCAGGTCCGCCGGCAGCGGCAGCATCTGACCGCGGAACCAGAAGCGCACCCAATCGTCGTGCAACCCGACCGCCATTTCCAGTTCCGGGATCGCGTGCAGGCCATCGTCGTCGGCCTTCACCGAGACGTAGCGCTTGCCGGTGTAGCGGTACAACGTCAGGTCGCGCGTGTCGGGGTAGAACGGCAGAAAGTACGGCACCTTCAGCTCGCGCTCGTAGCGGTCGAAGTTGTCCTCGTAGTCCTTGCGTTTGTTGTGCTTCGAAACGTACTCCAGCACCCAGAATGGGCCGGCCGGCTGGAACGGCATGTCGAAGCTACTGCTGGCCTTGATCGGTTCCGGGTGGACGACGACCAGGTTGTCCGGCACCACCTGCCGGATGCGTTGCTGCCGGCCGAACGGGTACTGCACGAGGAGTTCGTTGAAGACCTGTACGTCGGGCCGACGGGCGTGGACCAGTTCGAAGCTCTCCAGGGTGATCTTGCGCTGGGTGCCCTGTGCAGTAGCTTCCATGAAGTGTTCCGGCGGCAGGCTGCGCAGATAGGCTTCGGCCGCTTCTTCGTAAGCGATGCGGAGCAACGGTCGCGGCAAGGCGGCGGACATCGGCATTCCTCGCATGGCCGGACGAGCCGACGCCTACTCTAGCCGGTCGCGCGCGGTGGCGAAAGGCGAGTCGGCCGGGCAACGACTCCTCCGAGCGCTCGACTGCAGTATCCGGGTGAGTTTGGTAGCCCTAGCGTCCGCCACCGCCTGAGCGGTATGATGCCCATGCCGGTTCGCCCCCGCCAGGAGACGCCGCATGTCCGTACAGACCCGCGCCACCCTCGACGACCTCATGCGCGTCGAGGGCAAGGCCGAACTCATCGGCGGGAGGATCGTCGAGTCTATGGCTACCGGACGCCGACCGAGCCTGATCGCCACGCGGATCGCCCGGAAGCTCGGCGACTTTGCCGAACGGCAAGGCCGCGGCGAAGTCCACGGCGACAACGTCGGCTACGCCGTGCCGGAACTGGTGTCTGGACGCGAAACGTTCTCGCCCGATGCGTCCTTTTACGACGGCCCACCGCAGACGAACGACATGCGCTTCATCGACGGCCCGCCGACCTTCGCCGTCGAGGTGCGCAGCGAGAACGACTACGGCCCCGCCGCCGACGCCGAGTACGCCGCCGAACGAACCGACTACTTCGAGGCCGGCACCCAGGTCGTCTGGGACGTGGACCCCGAGGCGCAGATCGTCGATTGCTACCGGGCCGATGCCGCCACAGCCCCGGTGAGGTTCCACCCCGGCGACCAGGCCGACGCCGAGCCGGCCGTGCCCGGTTGGCGGCTCGATATCGCCTGGCTATTCGCCTGAGCTGCCCATGCGCGTCGTTCGACTCACCGCCACACCCGTCCGCCTCGACCTCAAGCGGCCGATCCGTCACGCCCTCCACGAGCGCATCTACACCGATAACCTCCTCGTCCGCTGCGAACTCGCCGACGGCACGGTCGGCCACGGCGAAGCGCTGCCGCGCGAGTACGTCACCGGCGAGTCCATCGAGACCTGCCTGCAAACCCTCGCCGCCGCCGATGTCGCCGGTCAACTCGACGACTGCCGCGATTGGCCGACGGCGGTGCGCCTCGCCGACCGGCTCGCGCTCGGCGACACGCGCTCCACCAACGCCGCCCGCTGCGCCGTCGAACTGGCGCTGCTCGACGCTTACGCCAAGCACTTCGGCCGGTCGCTCGGCGACGCGGTGCCGGTCCTCGCGCTGGACCTGTACGCGCCGCGGCGGCGGGTGCGCTACTCCGGCGCGATCATGGGAGCCGACGGCCGCAAACTGCGCGTTGCGGCCGCCGCCATGCGCGTGGCCGGGTTCCGGGCGGTGAAGGTGAAGGTCGGCATCGCCGGGCACGACGACGCGAAGCGCCTGCGCGGCGTCCGGCGCTACCTGACGCATCCGGCCGTGCGCGTTTACGTCGATGCCAACGAAGCGTGGACTCGCGACACCATCGCCGACCGGTTGGCCGAACTGGTGCCGTTCCGGCTGGCGGCGGTCGAGCAGCCGGTGCCGCACGACCAACTCGACTGCCTCGCGGAAATGCGCCGCCGTTTCGGCGTGCGGATCGCGCTGGACGAGTCGTGCTGTACGCCGGAAGACGTGGACCGGGCGATCGCACTCGGCGCGATCGACGTGGCGAACGTGAAGCTGTCGAAGTGTGGCGGCTTCACCGGGGCGTTGCGCGTCGCGGCCGCGGCGGTGCGGCGCGGGCTGACGCTGCAAGTCAGCTGCCAGGTCGGCGAGTCGGCGCTGTCGTCCTTGGCGGGCCGGCAACTCGCGGCGTCGGTCAAGGGCGTGGAGTTCGTCGAAGGGTCGTACGACCGCTTCCTGTTGAAGTGCAACCTGACGCGACGACACGCCGGCTTCGGCTACGGCGGCTGGTCGGTCGTGAAGAATAATTAGCCACGGATGAACACAGAAAAACACAGATTAATACAAGAGTTCAATTTTGTATTAATCTGTGTTTATCTGT
>CAZNSL010000926.1:0-2739 GCA_964574975.1 uncultured Alcaligenaceae bacterium
CAGCGGCGGCTCGTCCTTGATGCGGTGTTCCTCGCCCTGCAGCTCCACCAGCTTCGGGAACAGGTGGTCGGGCACGTTCTTGCGCTGCGCCTCCTCGATGCGCTCGGCCATGCGCTTGCGCACCCGCTCCATCACGTCGGGGTCGGCCGAGCGGTCCTGGTAGCGCTGCAGGTCGATGCGGTCGTACCAGACGTCCAGGACGCGCATCGCCGCGTAGTCGGCCATGCGCTCGCGGTACTCGCAGGCCATGTCGCGCGCGGCGCGGGCGGCATCGGTCTCCGACAGTTCGAGGTACTGCGCCGCGATGACCGCGCTCGCCGCCAGGCGCTTGAGGTCCCACTCCCACGGCGCGGGCAGCGTCTCGTCCAGGTCGTTGATGTCGAAGATGATGTTGCGCTCGGGTGTGGCGAAGCCGCCGAAGTTCATCAGGTGGGCGTCGCCGCAGGCCTGCACGCGGATCCCGGTGCTCGGCGTGCGCGCCAGGTCGGCCGCCATCAGCGACGCCGCCCCGCGGTAGAAGGCAAACGGCGAGGTCGCCATGCGCCCGAAGCGCACCGGCACGAGCGTCAGCATGCGGCCTTCGTTCGAGGCCTGCAGCAGTTCGATCGGGTCGGTCCGGTCCGGCGCCGCCTGCCACTCGGCGTGCGACGAGCGCGGGACCTTCTCGCGCAAGGCCCGGCCCTGGGCGCGCCGCTCGTCGACCGTGAGGTAGTGCCTCCTCGCCACCGTGGCGACGGCGGGGTTGGACTTGCGGCGGCTGCGGGTGGCCATGACTCGGACTCCTCGGTGGGTTGCTGCGCGGTTCGTGATGGGGGCGTGACCCGGCTTCAGGCGCATGGCGCGGCCGTGGGCCCACCCTGCGATCCTATCGGCTTGGCGCCGCTTCCCGGACGCCTGTGCGGTACACCGGGGCCCGCCGTCCCGCACGCGACCGGCGCCGCGAGAGCCGCGCGAAGCGGCCCTCGCGCCTGCTCCCGGGGCCCCGCGACGTGACCCGGCGGGGCGTTCTAGTCGTGCGCGCTGGCGAGTACCCTTTTCATCGTTTCGCGATTCTCGGCAGTGAGTTGCTCCGGCCCGAGCCTGTAGGTGAGCTTGTTGATCGTGCCGGTGAAGCGGAACGGCAGCCTGTAGCTGTCGTCCACGCCAGAGCGGGTGTCGCTTCCGATGTCGAAGGACTCGTCGATGGCCATCAGGAACGGAATCGAGTGCTCCATCTTCTGGCGCGACAGTTCCTTGCCGTCGACCGAGAGCACGCCGGTGCCGCCCTTGCCGAACCCGGGCCCGGCGTACTTGAAGTCGAACACGATCGTGTGCTTGCCCGGCTTGAGCGCACCGCCCAGCCAGTCCGCGCCACCCACGCCGCCCTCCCAGCGGTAGCGCTTCAGGTTGACCAGGTTGTAGACGAAGACCGGCTTGCCCTTGAGCAGGTACAGCCCGTAGCCGCCGAAGCGACCGCCCATCGTCGCGATCATGCCTTCCGCCCCTTCCTTGGGAATCGTGATCTCGGCGGTGATCGTGTAGTCCTTGTTCAGCACGCTGGGCGCATTGCCGACGGGAATGTTGGCGTTGGGGCCGGAGTAGGTGAAGACCGTCCGCCCGGCGGTTGCGCTCGGCCGCGGCGTGATGATCCGCGGCAGGATCGAGTTGTCGAGCGGCAGGACCTGGTACTTCGCGGCCTCGGCCAGGAACAGCTCCTGCATCTCCTTCAACTTGGCAGGTTCGCGGGCCGCGAGGTCGTTGTTCTGCGAGAAGTCGTTGGTGATGTTGTAGAGCTCCCACTTGTAGTCGCCGATGTCCGGCAGCTTGGTCGTGCCCAGCGCCCACGGCGGCGCCGGCGGCGTCGTGCAGGCATACCAGCCGTCGTGATAGATGCCGCGGTTCGCGAACATCTCGAAGTACTGGGTCTCGCGCCTGGACTTCGCGTTCGCGTTCGCCTTGTCGAAGGTGTAGGCCATGCTCACGCCTTCGATGGGCTTCTGCGCGATGCCGTTGACCGTCGCCGGCGCCGGAATGCCGGCCGCGTCGAGGATGGTCGGCACGACGTCGATGATGTGATGGAACTGCGTGCGGATGCCGCCGGCGTCCTTGATCCTGTCCGGCCAGGAAATGACCATGCCTTGCCGCGTGCCGCCGAAGTGCGACGCCACCTGCTTCGTCCACTTGAACGGCGTGTCGAACGCCCACGACCACGCGACCGACATGTGCGGATACGTCACGTCGGAGCCCCAGGACTCGTAGTACCGCAGCAGTTCGGCCTCGGGCAGGTTCAGGATGCCGTTGTAGGCCGTCATCTGGTTGGGCGTGCCTTCGAGCGTGCCCTCGGCGCTGGTGCCGTTGTCGCCGCGGATGTCGTTGTCGGTGTACGCGGCGTAGCCGGCGAAGACTTCGGCCTGCCGCGCATAGATCTTCTTGCGCACCGGCGAAAGCGAGTCCCACTTCGGCAACTCGGCCGGCCACGGCGTGAGCTGCGTGTCCGCCGGAATCACGCCGAGCCGCTTCTGGTTGGCGAAGATCTGCTCGCGCAGCTTCTCCCAGCCCATGTCGAACTTGCCCTTGAACTTCTCGATCCATTCCTTCTTCGGCTGATGCGGCGAGTGGGTGCCGCCCGGCGCACCGGTGGTCAGCCTGCTGTCGCCCGCGTCGATCAAGCTGCGCTTTTACGTGCCCGAAGCGCAACGCGCGCGGCTCGCGCCGGGCAGCGTGGTGCACGCCACCTGCGACGCCTGCGGCGGCCCCATC
>CAZNSL010000927.1:0-2736 GCA_964574975.1 uncultured Alcaligenaceae bacterium
GGCGGGGCGGCCCCCCGCGGGCCAGCGCCCCGCCGCCCCGGCTATCACTTGCCCCCGCCGCCCCCGGGCGGCAGCCGCGCGCCCCCCCCGCGGGCGCGTGGGGCTCAAGCGATCGGCTCGCAGCGTCGCGATTCGCGACACCTGGGGGTTGCTACTCCGCCCCTGCGGTCCTAAAAATAGTCCCTCCACGACCGGCGAAGATGTCCGAGCCATCCGAACGACGGCTCGGAAGTTTCCGCCGGTCGTTCGTTTACCCGACCGCGAGACCCCCACCGCCCAGTCTCCGCAACCGCCGACGCACCGCCCCATCGCGCGCCGGCATTGTCTCGCACCTTGTGTCTGGAGGCGAGTTTGTGTCCCGTTCGTTGACGTTGATGTTTCGCCGCGATCCCAGCCGCGACCGCGCCAAGGGCGACGTGAGGTTCAGCGGCTTTCGCATGTATTGGCCCGACGGCCGCGAGGTGGCGACCGGGCTAAACGCCTTCTGCGGCCACGGCAGCCGCCTGCTCGGCCTCGACAAGCACCTGGCCGAGGTGCCGGAAAAGCTTGTGGAAGTCGTCTGCATCCCGGCCGAGGACCGCGCCGCGCGAATCGCCCGGATGCCGGGGCAGCGCGTCCGCCGGTTCCTGCTGAAGCGCCAGGGCCGACGCGGTCGGCTGCACTTCATCGACGGCACGGCCACGGACATCGAGTTCGTGATCGGCCGCGATGAGGACCGCGTGGTCGAGTGGGTCGGCCTGGCCGACACGCCCGACGGCGGCGAGCGCTGGCTCGACTTGACGGCGCGGGCGGCGTGACGCCGCCTCGCGTCGGTTCATCACCGCCCGCCACACCCGCTAGGGCTTGCGCGCCCCGCGGTGCATGCGGTTCTTGTGCTTGGTGTTCTTGCGCCGCCGCTTCCGGGCCGTCCGCAGTTCTCGCCGTCGCTGCATGGTCGTTGGTCTCCTGCAAAACCCGGCTGGCCGCGTGCCGCCGGAAGCGACAATATAGCGGCGAGCCGTCGCCCCGCCAACGCCGCGGAACTCCCGGTGGTCGGCGGCCGTCTCAATCACGATCCGATTGCCGGTCGCGGGTTTGTAGGGTGGGACGAGTGGAGCGAGTCCCACCGCAGACCACGCGCGACTCGGCGCTTCGCGGTGGGACTCGTAAAACTCGTCCCACCCTACAAAACTCACCTTGATGGACACAACCATGCGACTGACCACGACCCTCGCGCTCGGTTGCCTGATTCTGGCTGCGCCGCTCGCGCCTGCGGACACCAAGGAGGAGCAGGTTGCCGCCCGCCTCAAGGAACTGACGAGTCCGGACGCGGCCAAGCGCAAGCGGGCGGCCGAGGAGATCGGCAAGATCGCCCAGATCAAGGCCTCGGCCGCCAAGAGTGCCCTCCAACCGCTGCTCGACCGGCTCGAGGACAAGGACGCCGGCGTGCGGGCCGCGACCGTCACTGCCCTCGGTCGGCTCGACCGGCCCAAGGACGTGGTGCCGGCACTGGCCAAACTGCTCAAGTCGGAGAAGGAGTCGCGGGTGAAGGCCGCGGCGGCGGTGGCACTGGGCGTGATGGGCGAGGCGTCGAAGGAGGCGGTGCCCGAACTGCGGGCCGTCGCCGAGCAGGCCCGGAAGGACAAGGACCAGCGCCTGCGCCAGGCCGCCGGCGACGCGATCCGCCAGATCAACGGCCGGCCGGCGAAGAAGAACTAACCCCACAGACACCGCGGACGAAGCCCCGGTTTTCGTCCACGGCGCGTCCGTAGTCCTGCCGGGGTTCGTTCTTCGGACGGGCGCGAACCTGTTCCGGTCGGGCAACTTGCGCTACGGGGCTTGCATTCGCAGGTCCGGCGACGAACAATAATGGTGTGCGAATGATTCGACGCCCCGGAACGTAAAGGAACGCCGATGAACCCATACAGTTCCTTGTGCGATGACTTCGGAGTCTACATCTACCTCAACACCAAACTGGAGTTGCCGCAGGGCCGAGAAACCGTCCTCCACTTCTTCGATACGCTCCAGAAGCAGTACCCGCGCATGTCCGACTTCGAGCGGCGCGAGAACGGCGAGTTCGTCCTCGAAGAAGACCGCGAGGGCGGCTCCTACCGCTGGGTCACGCTCGAAAACCGTCGCCTGTGTTCGGGTTACGTCAATCCGCCGGCCGTCGAGGACGCCGACGAACAGCACGAGCGCGTCCTCGAAGTCGCCCCGTACCACCTCGACTTCAACGCCCTGGACATCGAGGCTCTCGACACCCTGTTCGTCTTCGACTTCGCCTACTCCGGCAACCACGACGAGGTCGTGGCCGAGGCCCTGACGGCCAACAGCCCGCTGGAAAGCGTCGTCGGCATTCCTGGTTCGCGGGTCCTGAACTACGAGCCGTCCTTGATGATGGCCCTGGACGAGCATTGCCGCATGCAGGCCCGCCTGAGCGTCGAGACGCGGACCAACGCCTACCAGGTGCGTACCGGCCACTTCCCGGAAGTGCCGATCAGCGTCTACTTCACGATCCGCCAATACTGGGGCCGGCAGCCGTTCAAGACGTTCGTGGAGTCGTACCAGAACCAGCGGCGCATCTGCCAGGAACTGGTCGAGAGCCACGTCATCCCGTCGGTGATCCGGCCGTTGCAGCAGACCATCGCGGCGAAGCAGTAGGAAGAAGAATTAGCCACGGATGAACACAGATAAACACAGATGAATACAAAATTGAACTCTTGTATTCATCTGTGTTTATCTGTGTTCATCCGTGGC
>CAZNSL010000928.1:0-2732 GCA_964574975.1 uncultured Alcaligenaceae bacterium
AGCCAGTGTTCGTACGCCAAGAGAACGCAGACGCCGAGGACGCCGAACAGGTACACCGTCCCCAGAGGCGGAGACACAACGAACAGGATCACCAGGAGTGCCGCCGTCAGCGCGTGACACGCCGCGGCAACCTTCAGCGCCCGCGGCACGCCGAGCGCGGCCGGGACGCTGTGCAACTTCAGCTCGCGGTCCACGTCCACGTCCTGGCAGGCGTACAGGATGTCGAACCCGGCGACCCAAAACAAGACGGCCAGGCCGAGGACCGTCGGCGGCACGAGATCGTCGAGGCCGCGGATGGCGATCCACGCGGCCAAGGGCGCGAGCATCAGCGACGCGCCGAGCCAGAAGTGGGCCAGGGCCGTGAACCGCTTCGTCAGCGAGTAGGCGGCGACGAACAGCAACACCGGCCCCGCGAGGATGAGCGGCCAGCGGTTCGGCAAGAAAAGCAATGTGGACGCGAAGAAGCCGGCGACACAGACGACGAGAAAGGCGACGACGGCCCGGACGGTGAGCAGCCCCGCAGGCAGGTGGCGGCCGGCGGTGCGTGGGTTGGCGGCGTCGAAGCGGCGGTCGGCCAGCCGGTTGAACGCCATCGCCGCGGAGCGGGCGAAGCCCATGCACAGGACGATGCCGATAAGGTCGCGCCGCCGGAAAGCGACACCGGGCGATTGCCACGCGAGGACGGCACTGAGTAGCGCGAACGGTAGCGCGAAGACGGTGTGACTGAAGCGGACGAGTTCGAGGAACAGTCGAACGCGGCGGAGCATCGGCGGCACCTCAGCGATGGACGTGCGGCTGTTGTAGTAACCGCCGAAGGCTTAGCGGGTTCATCGCGAGCAGGGACATGTATCGATTCAGCGTGAACGGGAACTTGGTCGTCGCGGCGTTAACGCGGTCGTGGTTGCGGGCGCGTGGTTGATTCCGTTGTCGTCGTTGACGGCGACGGGTCGAGGGCGGCTTGCCGCGTCGCATCGCGGGTGTCGTGGGGAACCCAGGTGCCTCTCCGTGTTCCCCAAACCCTTGTGTTCGCTGTACGCGTTCGTGCATGAGTTCGGTGAGGACTTCGTTGGTGTAGTGGCGGCGGGTTCGAGGCATCGAAAGTCCACCGCGAGTGTATTACCGTTAGGTCGTGTTGATTGAAGCTGTAGAGGATGGTAAACGGTGCCGGTGGGCCAGACAAGTTCTCCGGAGGGAGTCGGGATGCATCGTCACGAGATTCCGCAGAGCCTATGGGAGCGGATCGAGCCCTTGTTGCCGGGACGGCAGGGCGGCCACGGCGGGGTGGCGAAAGACAACCGTGCCTTCCTCAACGCCGTCTGGTACGTCGCCAAGACCGGCATTCCGAGGCGCGACTTGCCCGAGCGGTTCGGCAAGGCCGACACGGTGTTCCACCGCTTCAACGCGTGGTGCAAGAAAGGGGTCTGGCAGCGGCTGTTCGCGGCGGTGCAGGACCCCGACCTGGAATGGCTGATGCTCGACAGCACCGCGATCCGCGCCCACCCGCACGCGGCGGGGATGAGCACCGCGGCCAACGACCAAGCGTTGAGCTACTCGCGCGGCGGCTTCGGCACGAAGACTCATATCGCCGTGGACGCCTTGGGCAACCCGGTGAGTGTGCATTTGAGTCCCGGTCAAGACGCGGACATCAGCCACGCCGAGACGCTGTTGGGCGACCACGCGCCGGGGACCGACCTCGGCGACAAGGGCTACGACAGCGATGCCTTCGTCGCCATCGTCGAGGCTCGCGGGGCCGAAGCGGTTATCCCGCCCAAGAAGAACCGCGTGGAGCCGCGGGATTACGACGCGGTCGTGTACAAGGAACGGAACAAAGTCGAGCGCTGCATCGGCACGCTCAAGCAATGCCGGCGCGCGGCGACCCGGTACGAAAAGACGGCCCGAAACTTCCTGGGCATGGTGCTGTTCGCCGTGCTGACGATCTGGACGAAATAGCCACGACGACCACAACACCACCCAGCTTCAATCAACACAACCTGGCCTGAGTAGTGTCGAATTTGCTCTAGCGTTCCCGAACGTTCGACGCTATACGGCGCGGTGACACGGGGGATTGTGTCGCAGTGGAGGCCGTATGGCCGAGCAACCCGGCGATCTGGTCGTCGAGACGACTCGACTGACCAAGATCTACCAGAACCGCCAGATCGCGCTGAACGACGCGACCCTGCGCATCGAGCCGGGCTGGGTCCTCGGTCTGCTCGGGCCGAACGGGGCCGGCAAGACCACGCTGCTCCGCCTCGTCCTCGGCCTGCACCGACCGACGGCCGGCACCGTCAAGCTGTTCGGGCAAAAGATGCACGCTAACGCCGCCCACCTGCGCCGCCGCGTCGGCTACATCCCGACGCACCCGCAGTTCCCCAAGGGCATGACGCCCATCACCTACCTCGATTACATGGCTCGGCTCTTCGGCCTGCCGCGCGACGTGCGCAAGCCGCGGCTCGCGTCCTTGATCCGGGCGGTGGACCTGTTGCCGCAGTCGGGCCAGCCGATCGCCGGCTTTTCCAGTGGCATGACGGCTCGCCTAGCCGTCGCCGCCAGCCTCATCAACGAGCCGGACCTCCTGATCTGGGACGAGCCGACGCTCGGCCTGGACATCGAGGCCCGCCGGTCGATGCTCGATCTGATCAAGACGCTGGCGGCCGAAAAGACGCTGATTCTGTCGAGCCACAACCTGAGCGACATCGACGAGGTGTGCAACCACGCGGCCGTGTTGAGCCAGG
>CAZNSL010000929.1:0-2730 GCA_964574975.1 uncultured Alcaligenaceae bacterium
GAAGGGGTCCGAGATCATCTTCACGTCCGGGGCGACGGAGTCGAACAACCTCGCCATCAAGGGCGTGGCGTCGATGTACAAGAAGAAGGGCAACCACGTCATCACCCAGATGACCGAACACAAAGCGGTCATCGACCCGTGCAAGCGGCTGGAAAAGGACGGCTACAAGGTGACCTACCTGCCGGTCGACGAGTTCGGCCGGGTCAGCGCCCAGCAGGTGGCCGACGCCATCACCGACCAGACGATCCTCGTGTCGATCATGGTCGCCAACAACGAGATCGGCACCGTCCAGCCGATCAGCGAAATCGGCAAGGTCTGCAAGGCGAAGGGCGTGCTGTTCCACACCGACGCCGTGCAGGGCGTCGGCAAGGTGCCGGTTAACGTCCTCGATATGGGCATCGATCTCTTGTCGCTGTCGGCCCACAAGATTTACGGGCCGAAGGGCATTGGAGCACTCTACGTTCGCAAGAAGGACCCGCGGGTACGGCTGGACGCGATGATGGACGGAGGCGGCCACGAACGCGGCATGCGTTCCGGCACGTTGCCGGTGCAACAGATCGTCGGCCTCGGCGTGGCGGCCGAGTTGGCCCGCACCGAAATGCCAACCGAAGCTCCGCGGCTGTTGAAGCTCCGCGAACGGCTACGGCAGGCGATCGTGTCGCGGCTGTCGGACGTGCATCTGAACGGCCACCCGACAGAACGGTTGCCGGGCAACCTGAATCTGAGTTTCGCCTTCGTCGAAGGCGAAGGTCTGATGATGGGCATCAAGGACGTGGCCGTGTCCAGCGGTTCGGCCTGCACGTCGGCCAGCCTGGAGCCGAGCTACGTCTTGAAATCGCTGGGCGTCGGCGACGAGTTGGCCCATTCGTCGATCCGCTTCGGCCTCGGCCGGTTCACGACGGAGGAGGAGGTCGATTACACGGCCGACCTCGTGGTCCGCGAGGTCAACCGACTGCGCGCGATGAGTCCGCTTTACGAAATGGCCCAGGCCGGCATCGACTTGAAGACGATCGCGTGGGCGGGGCACTAACAGACATCGGTTCGCAACGCTTCGCGGAAGCGTAAGGAGTTTGTCATGGCATACAGCACGAAAGTCCTCGATCACTACAGCAACCCACGCAACGTCGGCAGTTTCGACCAGGCGGACGAGACCGTCGGCACCGGGCTGGTCGGCGCGCCTGAGTGCGGCGACGTGATGAAGTTGCAGATCAAGGTCAACCCGGCAACCGGGCTGATCGAGGACGCACGCTTCTAGACGTTTGGCTGCGGCTCGGCGATCGCGTCGTCGAGCGTGGCGATCGACACGCTGCGCGGCATGTCGATCGACGAGGCCATGGCGATCAAGAACACGGCCATCGTCGAGGAATTGTCGCTGCCGCCGGTCAAGGTTCACTGCTCGGTACTGGCCGAGGACGCGATTAAGGCTGCGATCAAGAACTTCCAGGAGAAACAGGCGACTACGGAACCCGCCGAGGAAGAGGCCGTGGCTGTCTAAGCGCGACGCCGCGAGCCGAGTCTGCGAGGCGAGCGCACGAGCACTCGGCTCGCGGTGTCGCGGTGTATAATCGACTATCAGCCCCCAACCGGAGATCCTTATGTCCACTGTGACCGAACAACCCACCCTAGGCCTGAAAACCGACGCGCCGAAGGTCCTGCCGAACATCGTCATCACCGAGAAGGCGGCCGAGGAGGTCAAGCGGATCATTGCCGATCAGCAGAAGGAGGGTGCGGCCGAGACGCTGTACCTGCGACTGCGCGTCGTCGGTGGCGGTTGCTCCGGCTTCCAGCACAAGCTCGACCTCGACCCGCAGGTCAACGAGAAGCTCGACGACGTGTTCAACGTCCATGGCGTGGATGTCGTCGTAGACAAGCGCAGCCTGCTGTACCTCGACGGCATCACGGTCGATTTCCACAACGACCTGAACAAACGCGGCTTCAGCGTGTCGAACCCGGCTGCCAAGAGTACTTGCGGCTGCGGCAGCTCGTTCACGATGTGATCGCAATGGCCCCGACGCACTTCGATCGCCTCGGCCTGCCGGGGCGATTTCGCGTGGACGCCGATGCCCTGGAGCGGAATTACCTTGCCCGCAGCCGGGAGGTCCACCCGGACCACGCGGGCGATGCCGCCCTGGAAGCGTCGGCGGCCTTGAACGAGGCGTACGCCGTCGTGCGCGACCCGTTCCGCCGCGCCGACTACCTGATCGCCACTCGCGGTGGACCGAGCGCGGCCGACCTGAAGCAGTCGCCACCAGAATTCCTCGAAGTGATGTTGGACCTGCGGATGGAGATCGAAGGCGCGAAGGCCGATCCGGCCGCCCGCGTCGAAATGGAACGGGCGCTGACGGCCCGCCGCAACGACCTCGTCGCGGAGGCGGGAAAATACCTCGACCTTCACGACGAGCTCCAGGCCGATAACCCTGCCCGCGGCGAGTTGTTGGCCAAGGCCCGGCAGGCGCTCAACGCTTGCAAGTACGTCCAAGGGTTGCTGCGCGATTTGGAACGAGACGGTTAGCGACGCCGTGTAGGGTGGGACGAGTGGAGCGAGTCCCACCGCATCGGTGTAGTCGCCGAGCGTTCGCGGTGGGACTCGCTCCACTCGTCCCACCCTACAATGCCAATGGTTCGAGGGCGCTTAGCTCAGCGGTTAGAGCATTCGCCTTACAAGCGAAGGGTCACTGGTTCGATTCCAGTAGCGCCCATTGTCCCGTCCCCTGAGGAGGTAGGACACCG
>CAZNSL010000930.1:0-2729 GCA_964574975.1 uncultured Alcaligenaceae bacterium
CGGGAGCAGAACGGGCAGAGCGGCACCAGTGCCGCGCCCCGCGTCGAGGCGAAGAACTTCGATGAACTGGTGCAGGTGTTCCGCGGCATGGGGTTGAGCGAGGCCACGGCCCGCGCGATGGCGGAAGACGATTGGAATTCGCGGAGGTAGCGCAATGAACCCGCAATCGCTCGCCGCGCCAGTGACCGCCGGGGCCGGGTTGCTCAACAAGCTCGCGCAGTCTATCGGCGCGCTCAACTCGCCCCTGTCCGGCGCTATCAACTCCATCGGCTCGTTCGGCGACGCCGTAGTCGAGTTGGGCGGCGCGATGGGGAACGTGCTGAAAAGCGGTCTGCAAGGACTGTCGGCACCGCTGGCCACCGCCGGCAAACTGTTCGGCTCAATCGGGGAGGGGCTAAAGACTGCCGCCGCCCCGCTCACCGGTATGGTCGGCGCGCTCGGCGGTATGGTCGGCGCTATTTCGGGGATCGGCAACGCGGTCGGCGATTTCGTCAAAGCGGCAAACCCGGCGGTATTCCAAGCGTTCTCGTTTGCCACGAAAGACTTGATGGCGTCTATCGGCATCGGCCTGATGCCGGTGATGAAGTTTCTTACCGTCGTCGCGCGGGCGCTGGCCGACGTGTTCTTCGCGGTCGCGCAGCCGATTGCGAAGCTGATGGACGCCGTTCTCAAGCCGCTCGGCGAGATCGTCACGACGCTGGTGAACACCTTCGGCCCCGTCCTGAACATCTTCGGCCAACTCGTCGGCGTCGTGGCCGAAGTGGTCGCGCCGTTCGCCAAGTTGCTCGCGTCGTTCGTTCAGATTGTGGCGCTACCTATCGAAATCGTGTTCCGCGTGCTGGCGAAGGTGTTGGAAGTGCTGTTGATTCCGCTGCGGCTCATCGCGGCCGTGTTCAACTTCGTCGTGGACGCCATCGCGGGGTTCATCAAGCGGATTCGCGGCCTGTTCGGGTTCAAGGACACGAGCGGCAGCAGTACCGGGGCCGCGGCCACGAACGCGAGTCTCGGCAGCGTGGAAAGCTTCCAGAGCAAGGCGCTCACCGCGGCGTTCATGTCCGGGAATGAGCCTAAGACGGAAAGGGACTTACTTGAGCGGATTATCGAAACGCTCAAGAACCTGCCGCGCGAAATCGCTGAAGCGTTAAAGGCTGTGACTAAGAATAGCATTACCGACCCGGACTCTATCGCCAAAGAAGCGGCTAAGACCGGCAAGTCTGCCGGTCAGATTATCGAGGATCGTATCGAGATGGCGAAAAACTCGCCGGGCCGGTTCGCGTGGATGCGGACACGCGAACGGCTTGGCTTGGACTAATCGTCAATCACGGCCGCATTTTCGAGCAGCGCCACACGGTCGAACGCCGGGGCGTAGTGTCCCGGCACCAATACCGACCAATCCTTGAATTCCGGGTAGGCTTTGTAATCCACAAGCCCCACCAACTTGCCTTGTAGCTTGACGGTGGGAAGGGATGTTGGCTTCGCTCCCTTCTTCCATGTGCCCGGAATCCGCGCGATGAGGGCCGGGCGACGATACCCCTTGTCGGTGTCGTACACGATGCAAGGCGCGCCCTTGCCGTCAGGCATGAGCCAAGCATCGTTTGAAATGCGCAACTCGATGTTTTGACCGTCCCACTTGTGATTGAACCCGATTCGGGTGTAATGGCTCATCAGGTCCGAAGCGTCGATCTTCCCGACCGGCTTCGGCAAATCAACCGGCACCGCTGCCGACTCTTTGCCTTCCGGCACCGCTGCCGGCTTCCCGCACCCCGCCACCAGCACCACGAGCAGCACCCCGACCCTGTGGAACCGGTTCCACAGGGTTCCCCGCCGAACGGGAACCGGTTCCCGTTCGGGGAAACAAGGCGAATTCGCGTGATTCGTGTGCATGGTGCCCCCCTACCGGCAACGGTGCCTGTGAAGTGATTCGCTCGTGGGGTATGATTCTACTGACGGCCAGCGGAGTAGCTACCGCTGAGAAAGGTCACTGGCGCGGGGTGGGTTGGCTCCTCGCTCGTCCCGCGCCAGTGGCCCCGCCGCACACGAGGGGTAAAGATGGATGGCCCGCACGACGAGCCGTTTGTAGTTCAGTTCCCGCTCTGGCACGTGGTTCACCGGAAGCCGTGGCTCGACGGGGAGAACGCATCTTCGCTGTTCGAGTACAGCGCGTTTAAGGGCGAACTGATACCGGTGTTCTTCACCGACCAGCACCTCGCCGTCAAGTACGTGGACGACGCGAACACCCCCGAACTGTGTGCGATTCTGGTCCGCGATGCGGTCGAGATGGTCCGGTTGATCGAACAGTTCCACAGCGTAGGAGTCCAACGTGTCGCCTTCGACGCCGAACACCCCCGATCCAAGCACGAGCGGTACGGCTGGTTCGTCCCGCTGCCCCACCTGCTCGACCGCATTCGCGGCGGCTCGTGATCGCGTAGTTTTGCACCGCTACATCGAGACTAACGGGCGCGACGCCAGCGCGACGGGTCAAGAGACAAAGTGCGTCGCGCTGTGCGATCTTCAACCACAGGTGGAGCAGGGGCAGTGAACAGCGAACAGTCGGCGGCTTCGCCCAAATCCGGGCGCTACTCGGACGCTGACATCCTCGCTGGCAACTTCGACTTCATCAACTACGAGACGTACATCGCCGTGATGATTCGCGCGGGCGGAATGGCGGCGTCCGGGGCCCTTCCGCCCGCGGACCGTCCGGAACCGGGTGCGGGACGGTCCCCCCCCCC
>CAZNSL010000931.1:0-2726 GCA_964574975.1 uncultured Alcaligenaceae bacterium
AGCCAGAGCGTACAAGCCTCGGAGCGTTTCGGGGTGGTCCGGGCCGAACTTCGCAGCGAGGATCGACTCGACATCCTCGCGTAGGTTCAACGCCTCGGCGTAGCGGGCGCGCTGGGAGTAGCTCTGGGCGAGGCTGGCCATGAACGCGAGCGTGTCCGGGTGATCCGGGCCGCGCTTCGCCTTCAGCAGCGGCAATACGTCCTCGTAGAGGACGATCGCCTCCGAGTGGCGTTCGCGGTCCCGGAAGCTGTCGGCGAGTCGGACCACACTCACCAGTGTGTCCGGGTGGTCCGGGCCGAGGTGCCTTGCCCGCAGACGCAGGGCTTCGAAGCTCTGAACCTCGGCCGCATCGTAGTCGGCCAGGTGACGGAACGAACTGGCGAGCGTCATCCGCAGCCGGGCCTCGATCAACGGCTGATCCTTGAAGCTCTGCTCCACGAACGGCAGCGCCTTGTGGATCGCATCGCTCAGTTTCACGTCCCGCCCCAGCCCGCCCTCCTGCCCCACCGGCCGGCCGGCCGCGAAGAGCTTCTCCTCGATGAACGTCAGGACCGCCGCCGCCTCGGCCTCCTTCTGCTTCGCTCGCACCAGACCGACCGACGTGCCGACGACGCCGGCGGCGAGCGCCAGGAATACCAGTGCCGCCGCCGCGACCGGCCCGCGATACTTGCGGACGAACTTCCGCAGCCGGTACGCCGAACTCGGCGGGGCCGCCAGCACCGGCTCGCCCGCCAGGTAGCGCTCGAGGTCCGCCGCCAGCCCGTTCGCCGTCTCGTAACGCCGCGCCCGGTTCTTCTCCAGGCACTTCATGACGATCCAGTCGAGTTCGCCGCGGACCTGCCGCGCGTCGTTCAGGCGGGAACTTGGCCTGGGCGGCTCGTCTTCGCGGACTCGCCGCAGCGCCTCCGGCCAAGACGCGCCCCGGAGACGGTCCTTCGCCAGCGGCGTCGTCCCCGCGAGCAGTTCGTAGAGGACGACGCCGAGCGAATAGACATCCGTGCGAGTGTCGATGTCGGGGTTGTCGAGTTCCGCCTGCTCGGGGCTCATGTACAACGGCGTGCCGAGGATCGCGCCGGGGGCCGTGTACAGTGTGCCGTCGGTCAGCGGCTGATGCAGCGCCTTGGCCAGACCGAAGTCGATGACCTTCGGCACCGGCCGGCCGTCGTGCCGGCCGACGAGGACGTTGGACGGCTTCAGGTCGCGGTGGATGATGCCCTTTTGGTGGGCGTGCTGCACGGCTCGGCAGACGGGGACGAACAGCGCGACCCGCTCGCGGACGCCGAGCTTGGCGTCGTCGCAGTAGCGGGTGATGGGAACGCCTTCGATGAACTCCATGGCGAAAAAGGGCCGGCCGCTCGCCGTGCGCCCACCGTCGAGGACGGTGGCGATGTTGGGGTGATCCATCAGCGACAGCGCCTGCGACTCAGCTTCGAAGCGCGACAGCACCGCCTTCGAGTCCATGCCGGCCTTGATCAGCTTGACGGCGACCGGCCGCCGGACGGGCCGCGTCTGCTCGGCGGACCAGACTTCGCCCATGCCGCCCTCGCCGACCTTCTCCCGCAGCGTGTAGCGGCCGGCGATGACGGTCTCCGGTTCGGCCGCGGCGTTGGGGTCGGCCGCGAACGGGCCGTCGATGACTCGTTGGATCAGGACCGCATCGTCCGGGAAGCGCGGCCGGTACTCGTCCAGCGTCGGCCGCTCCCCCAGCCGGCGGCGGTAGAACAGTTCGAGCTTCAGCAGCTCGCGCAGGAGTTCGGCCCGGCCGTCCGGCGGTACGTCGCCGAGGTAGTGTTCGAGGACCGGCCGTTGGCCAGCCTTCCAGGCGTCCTCGAAGCGGACGCAGATCGCGTCGATGCGGTCGTCGAGAGACGAGTCCAGCGCAGCGGAGAGAGTCGCGTCGGTCATTGGATACCCTCCCGTTCCCAGAGCTTGCGGATGCGGTTGAGCCGGCGTTCGACCGTGATCTCGGCCCGGCCGATCATGCCGGCGATCTCGGCGTTGGTATGTCCCTCCATCTTCCAGTCCGCGATCTGGCGCAGGTTGGCGGTCGGTAGCCGGTCGAGCAGCCGGCGGTATTCCTCGGCCACCTGGGCGGCGAACTCCGGCGTCGGCTCGCGGCCGACGATTTGCTCGATGAGGCTGGCGAGGCCCGACGAGTCGGCCGCGTCGGGCAGCGCGGCTTCCGACGTCACCCGGCCGCCGCCGCGCTTCAGGCGGCGCTCGCGACGGGCCAGGTCGATGGCCTTGCGCGCCGTAATGACCACCAACAGGTCCCACAGGTTCGTGCGGTCGCGCAACTGCGGGAACCGGCCCTCGGCGACGCCGCGGCAGAAGCTGGCGAAGGCGCTCAGGGCCACGTCTTCCTCGTCGGCCGCCTGGCGCGGCGTGCCGCGAAGATTCTGGCCGGCGAGTTGCACCAAGCGAGCGAAGTAGCGTTCCCACAGCGGCTGAGCGGCGGCGGTATCGCCGTCGCCGAGTCGGCGCAGCCAGTGCGTGACGGAGTCGTCGTGGGGCATGAGTGGTACGTCCGGGATTTCGCCGCTGATGATACCCGCCGGGCGACGCCACTGCAAGGAAAAGCGGACGACAGCGCCCACACCGGCCAATTCGATGATGGCAAATCGCCCCGGAAAGCGATTGAGTCGTTAGGGGCCCGACAGCGGTAAGGGGTCGGGTGCCATGCTTGCCGCTTTGGGCAAGCATGGGACGGCGCGAAGACATGCTTG
>CAZNSL010000932.1:0-2722 GCA_964574975.1 uncultured Alcaligenaceae bacterium
CCGACACTCACAGAATTATCTGGGTCGATCAGACTCAGCATTCCTTCAGTACCACTTTCACCGAAAATGGTCAGTGATGCTTCAAAGTTGAACGCAGCTGATGTGGCTATGTAGTTGCTGAGGTCGGGATGATTCGCGATAAATCGGAGGATCGCAGCCAACTCGTTGGTAGTAAACGCTGGCTTCCTCGGACTCAACCCAAACGGATCGATGAAGGCCATCGGGTCGCCGTTGAGATAGGCGTACAGGTTCATCCCGAACGCGTACCCGGCCGGGTCGCGAGAGATGAAGCGGCCGAGGCTCGGGTCGTAGTACCGGTGCCGGTACTCGTACAGCCCGATCTCCGCAAGCCAGAGGCGGCCCGTGTACAAGTGCCGGTTTGCGATAACGGAGTTTGTGCGGACGGTCACGCCGTCGGGCGCGAGGATGGTGACCGAGCCGTAGTCGCCGTAGCGGTAGCGCTCGACGACCGCTCCACTAGAATCCGTCGCGGCGGTGATGGTGCCTTGCTCGTCGGCGTGGGAGAAGTACGACTGCTCGAAGCCCGGAGGCCCGCGGCGGGTCTGGACGAGGTCGTCTATGCCCAGGCCGTAGACGTGCGTGGCGAGCACGGCCGCTGCGGCGGCCACGCCGTCGCGCTCTTCGATCAACTGCCAGAGCGCGACGCCGCCATAGATCTGCTGAGTCGTCGTGGAGGCATCGAGCACGCCGTCGGCGTCGGTGTCTGTCTCGAAGGTTGAGACGACGCGCCGGTCGAAACAGTCGTATGTGAACTGTGCGCGAGAGAGCGCCGTGTTTCCGTCGTACCGATCGACCTGAATCAAGCGGTTCTTGTAGTCGTATATGAAGTGGTCGTTCAGGCGAGTTGTTCCGTTCCCGACCAAAAACGTGCCGAGAAAGTCAAACACGTCCTGAATGGTGACCTCCCCGTTGTGGTTGAAATCAGCAGATGGATCTCCCGCAAACCACGCGGCGAGGAAGTCGTACATGTCCTGCGTGCCTGTTGTGTAGTCGTTGTTGTAGTCGGCACCTTGCAACGCCGCGCGTACCGTCATGTTGCCAGCCGCGTCGTACGCGTACACCTTCGCAGGCGACATGGTGTACTGGTTATTCTGAGCCTGCGAGCCCAGCATCGAGTATGTGCCGATGTACGCGCCCGAACCATCCGTCGTGTCAGGTGCAGGGGTTTGAGTGGATGCGACAGCGGTGCGACTGTCCACGCCATCGAGCGTATAGGTTGTGGTGTAAGCCGCAAGCGTTGACGAAGCATCAGGATACGAGTTCTGGCTCGTCAGCAGTCGGTTCGAGGAGTCATACCCGAACGCGCGATCGCGACGATCAACAAAGCCCGTGCGAAGATCGCGCAGGAGCGATTTGTTACCAACCGCGTCCCAGGAAAGCCCGCGGATATCGACGGCAGTCGTGCTTCCACCGCCGCCGGGTATGTACAGATGTTTGATCTCCGACACTGCCCCAAACCCCTTGTCTCCGGACTGGATGTGCGTCGCACCTGACGCCCCTTCGTACCCGTCGTACATGTACGAGGTGTTGACGTTGTTTGGGAGCGAGCGCGAAGCCAGTCGCGATGGACCGGCATACGCGTACCCAGCTATCGGTTGCTGCAACAGCGCATCTTCGAACAGGCCGCTCAAACGACCGACCTCGTCGAATGTCGCGCGGACTTCCCGTCCGCCCGGGTATTGCAGCAGGTTCAACTGGCCTGCGATGTCGTACGAGTACGTCGAGATGCGGTCAGCCGCAGCAGGAAAGCTGTTCGCTGCGTCGGCATTCTGCAGCTCAAGAAGCACTTGCGAGCGCGAGGAGTACGCTCTCGCGACCTTTGTCACGTTATTCAGCGCGGTCCGCACGCGGCCGACGCCGTCGTAGGAATAGGCCTCAGATGTCACACCACCAAGGTCCGCGACTCCACTCGGAAGCGAGATGGCACGGCTGGTCACTCGCCCGTTCTGGTCAAACGTGTTCGTGACGATGACGCCGCGGGCATCGGTCCAACGAAACAGGTCGCCCATGGCATTCCATTCCGTCGTGCCCAGCGTTGAGTCCGGCATCGTGGAGGATGCGCGTCGCCCGAGGCCGTCGTAGGCGAACTCGGTGCGCCGTCCATTGTCGTCAACGAGCGCGGTGAGACGCGACGCATCGTCGTACTCGCGGGTTTCAACGATCTCAGGATTGGCGGCCGCGGGAGAACCTGACCCGGTGCCTGTGTCCGTCATGCGCCGCGTGACGGTGGTCAATCGGTTGAGTGCGTCAAATGCCGATTCGACGATGTTGCCGCGGGCATCTACACGCTTCGCGAGATTGTTGCGCGAATCGTACCACATCTGCGTCAGATTCTGAGCGCCAGAAGTCGCATCGCCCTCTGTTACGCTTGTGGTGCGGCGCAACTTGTCATATGTGAAAGACGACCGGAACTTCTTCGTCGCGGTGCCGTCAGACTCAGACTTGGCGACCTCCGCCAAGTTGCCGTTCGAGTCGTACAAGTACTCTGCGAGGTTGCCCGCCTGATCGGACGCTTTGGCGATTCGACCCATCGTGTCGTAGTACAGCTCCTGTGTCGTAGTGGTTGGTACGCCTGGGTACGTCCCGAGTGGCCGAATGACCGACTGCAGGGAAGAGTTCGCGTTGTAGACCAGCGTCGTCGTCTCGAACTGCGTGGGAGTCTGGTTTGCAGCCAGCGAACCGGACGCGAAGACGCCTTCAC
>CAZNSL010000933.1:0-221 GCA_964574975.1 uncultured Alcaligenaceae bacterium
CCGCCGCTGGCCCGCGCCATCGCCGCGATCCTGGGCGGCCCGGCCCCGACCGCGCCGCCCGGGCTGGAAGCGGGCACGGTCGTCGGTGGCTACCGGGTCGCGGAGGAACTCGGCCGCGGCGGCATGGGCCGCGTCTACCGCGCCGCTCATCCCCGGCTCGACCAGGATGTGGCGCTCAAGGTGCTGCGACCCGGGGCCGCTAGCGCCCCCATCCTGGCGCG
>CAZNSL010000933.1:231-2721 GCA_964574975.1 uncultured Alcaligenaceae bacterium
CCAGCCGTTCTTCGCCATGGAACTCGTCCGGGGCGTCGCCATCACCCGCTACTGCGACGACCACCGCCTCGGCCTGCGCGACCGACTGACCCTGTTCGTCGGCGTCTGCCGGGCCGTGCAGCACGCCCACCAGAAGGGCATCATTCACCGCGACCTGAAGCCGTCCAACGTCCTCATCGCCGAGTACGACGGCAAGCCAGCCGCCAAGGTCATCGACTTCGGCGTTGCCAAACCGATCGACCGGGCTTCGGCCGCCGAGACCGAAGTCGGCGTCCTCGTCGGCACGCCGGAGTCGATGAGCCCCGAGCAAGCCGACCTGTCGGCCAACGACATCGACACTCGCACCGATGTGTACGCCCTGGGTGGGCTGCTGTACGAACTACTGACCGGCGACACGCCGTTCGAGCGGGCGCGGCTGCGCGGCGCCGGCGTGTTCGAGGTGCTGCGGATCGTCCGCGAGGAGGAGCCGCCGCCGCCGAGTTCGCGACTCGCGCCAGCGGCGGCGAAGGCGATTCGCGGCGACCTCGACTGGATTACGCTCAAGGCGCTGGAGAAGGACCGCGCGAGGCGCTACGAGACGGCGGCGGCGTTCGCCGACGACATCGAGCGGCACCTGAACACCGAGCCGGTCCAGGCGGGACCGCCGGGAGCGCGGTATCGGCTGGCGAAGTTCGTGCGCCGGCACGCCGCGGGCGTCGCGGCCGCCGCTCTGGTCCTGGCGGCCCTGCTGGCGGGCACGACAGGCACGGCCATCGGCATGGTCAAGGCCCGCGCCGCCGAGGTCCGGGCCGGCGAGCACCTCGCCACGGCCGTCGCCGAGAAGTCCGCGGCCCAGGAGGAGCGCGACGCGGCCAAAGCCGTGACCGACTTCCTCACCGATGAGTTGCTCCACAACGCCTCCGCCATCCGTCAAGCCCGCACCGGGATCGCCTTCGACCCGGACGTCAAGCTGCGGACGGTCCTCGACCGCGCCGCCGAGCGCGTCGAGAGGAAGTTCGAGAAGAAGCCGCGCGTCGAGTTCGCCGTCCGCAACGCCCTCGGCAAAACGTACTTCGACCTGACGGCCTACGAGCCGGCGTACCGCCACATGCAGCGGGCCGACGAGTTGGCCCGGCAGCTCTATGTGTGGCCGTCGCCGGAGCGGCTCGCCGTACTCTCGGTGCTGGGGCAAATCCACGACGCCCGCGAGGACTTCGACCGCGCCGAGGCGGCGCACCGCCAGCTCGTCGAAGGGCGGACGCAGTTGTACGGCCCCGGCGACCGGCGCACCTTGCAGGCACGCGCCCTCCTCGCGGACATCCCCCGCCGCCGCGGCCGGCCGAAGTTGGCCGAGACGCAGCTCGAAGCCGCGTACGCCGACTGCCTGCGCGAATTGGGGCCGGACCACGAGGCGACGTACATGGTCGGGCACACCCTCGGTGTCGTCTGCATGGAGACTGGCCACCGCAAACGGGCGGCCGAGGTGCTGACGCCGACTTACGAGGGCCGGCAGAAGATGTTCGGGCCGGATCACCCGGCCACACTGGTCACACTCAACGCCCTGGCCACGCTGGCGAAGGCGCAGCGCGACTTCGCCAAGGCGGAGCCGCTGTTTCTGCGTCTGGTCGAAGCGCGGCGCAAGATCAACGGCCCCGACCACGCGCACACGCTGTCGGCCATCAGCAACCTCGGCGACCTGTACATACAGACGCGGCGGCTCGACCAGGCCGAGCAGCAGTTTGCCCTGTCGCTGGAGCGGCGGCGGGCGACGCTCGGCCCGGAACACGAGGACACGCTCGTGTCGATGACCAACCTGGCGTCGGTCCACCAGGTCAAGAAGCGGTTCGATCTGGCCCAGCAAATGTTCGAGCAAATCTACGCGGTGCGCTTGGCGAAGCTGGGGCCGAAGCACCCGCTGACCATCGGCTCCGCGTACCGGGTGGCGGCGATGGCCGTGGAGCGCAAACAGTTCGCGGCAGCGGAGGCAATGCTCCGCGAGGCGCAGGCGAACCTGCGCCAGATGGACGCCCCGCCCATCGACTTGCGGCAGGCGATCGCCGGCAAGGTCGGCGAGTGCCTGACCGGCCAGGGGAAGTTCGCGGAGGCCGAAGCGGTGCTGCGCGAGTGCCTGGCCGACGTGGAATCGTCCCCGCCGACGCAGGTGCCGCGGGCGACGGTGCAGGGGCTGCTCGGCGTCGCCCTGCTGGAGCAGAAGCGCTACGCGGATGCGGAGCCGCTGTTGGTCGCCAGCGCAACGGGTGCCCGTGGGGCCGCCGCGGCGACGGCCGCCAGACGACTGGTGCGACTGTACGACGCCTGGGGCAAGCCCGACGAAGCAGCGAAGTGGCGGGCGAAGCTACCGCCGCCGCCCCGCTAGGGATTCGTCGCCCGTTGAGCCCGACGCGGCAGCGTGGGAGGGCGAACTCCCACGCGGGCGCGTCGGGCGCACAATTTTTACGCCGGGCGTGAGGGGCATTGGGTATCGGTGGCAAAGCCCCGCTCCACCCCTGT
>CAZNSL010000934.1:0-2720 GCA_964574975.1 uncultured Alcaligenaceae bacterium
GCGGCGACGGAGCCGCGGGCGGGGTCGCGGGCGGCGGCCGGCCGGCGTCGAATGCCGGTCGCAACTCGTCGAGGTCGCCGGCCAAGCGCCGCTCGGCCCGGCCCTCGAACCCGGCCTCCCACGACCGCTCCGCCCGCACCAGGTCGCGGTCGAGGGCGTTGAGCGCAGCCGGGGCCGTATGCACCCAGCCGCCGGCGACGTACTCGTCGCGCTTCGTCCAACCGGCCGACAGCCACGCCGGGTACACCCGCGGCGGCGGCGGTTCCGCCAGCACGGTCACGTCGAACGTCACCGGGAAGTCGCCGGCCTTGCCGTAGAGCTTCGGCGTCTGCGGCCGGCCGCGGGTCCGCCCCGCCCACGCAGCCACCTTCTCGGTCGCGTAGCGCGCCAGTTCGGCAGCACTGACCCGTCCGTCGTCGTCGGTGTTGGCCTCGCCCGTGAGGCCGGCTGCGAGAAAGTGCGCGTACGCCGACGACTGAACCTCGTCCATCGGCAGCGATACTTCGCCCGGCGAACACGACGCGAACACCGCAATGCCCGCCGGGGCGGCCGCGAGGATCGCATTCAGCGCGTCGAGCGGCTTGTCCTTCACGATGTCGAGCAGCAGCAACTTGTGCCGCGCACCGCCGGCGGCGAACGCGGTCAGCACCTCCCGGAGGTCGATCCAGCCGGCGGGATCGTTGGCCTTGGCGTTGCCGGGCAACAGATACACCCGGCCGTCGCGCTCCGCCGCCAGCGAGGTGATGTGCAGCACGACGGGCCGGCTGCGCTCCGGCTTGAGCGCGTCGAGCAACGCGAACAGACGGTCGCGCTCCTGGAAGTTGAACGCCTTCTCGGCCGAGCCGGGGAACGCGAGCCGTAGCCGCTCGCTATCCTGCTCGGCCCAGGGGTTCGGCGGGATGTCCGGATCGGTGTACTCGCCGACGGGCACGGTGACGAAGCGCACCGGCTCCGGCGGCCGCACCCAGAACCACAGGCCGGCCAGCGCGCCGGCAGCGGCGAGCAGCGCGACCACCACGGCGGCGAGCTTACCGCCGTGGCCGGACGCCGCCCCCGCCGCGGCCCCGTCGCCGCGCCAACCGGACTGGGGGGATCGTGGATCGTTCATGAGTCAATGGGAGCTAGGACTTCGAGTAGTTCGATGGCGGGCTTGCCGTCGCAGTGGATCAAGCCGAGCCGACCGTAGGTGTCGCGCGGCTCGGTCAGGCCGAACCAGCCGCGCAATAGTGGTCCTGGCGTCACGCGGAAGTACGCCGTCGGCTCGATCCGCCGCAGGACATCGTTCTCGATCAGGATACGGCCCAGCGGCGTCTTTTCTTCGAGGATCGCCGCCCGCACCGCCGCGCTACAGTAGTTCAACCGGATGCGGACGACGCCGGACTGCACGATGCGGCCATCGGACTGAAGCGCCAGCAGAATCTTGCGACAGTAGACGTCGCCATCGCGGCGGCGTTCGAGGACACGCACGTCCACCCGGCTGCCGTAGAACTCCTCGACGGTCACGGTCATGTGATGGGCGTGAACGAGGAGTCGGCGGTACGGCTCCGGCACGTCGTTCGGGGCGAGCAGTTCGTGCGGCGGTGGCACGCCGGTGGCGAATAGCGAATACAGGTCCGGTAGGTCCGGGCCGGTGGTGGGATCGGTCATCGACAACTCCGCGGGGCGAACCGTACGTTCCGGGCGTCGGGCCGACCCCGTAGTCGATTGTACCGCGTCACGAGCCGGGCCGCTCGCGGAGGTCCGACTTAATCTCGCCTTGGAGGGGCACCGTCTCGCGCAGCGACAGGCCGCCCGGTGCCTGGGCCTCCACGATGGCGTGGTCGGCCTGCACCGTCACGCGAATCGGCAGCGTGGCCGTGCCGTCCGGCGACTTGCGCGTCCCCTGGAACTGGCCGTTCGCGCCGCCGGTCAGCACGAGCGAGTCGTCGCGGTAGCGGCTTTGCAGGAAGCCTTCCAGTTCGACCCGGGTGAACGTGCGCAGGTCGATGGCGGTGGCCGCAGGGGTGGTCGTGCCGGTCGACCCGGCGCGGTGACAGCCGGCCACGAGGGCGAGAAAGGCAACGAATCCGAGAGTGAAGCGCATGGCGCGTCTCCGTCAGTCGGGCCGTAGGTCGGTCAGGGTGGCGGCGCGGCGCTCGCCGCGCTCGTTCGCCTGCCAGAAGTGGCCGGTGGCAACATCGAGGCAGGTCAGCCAGCCGCCGCCGTAGGCCCAGGTGTCGATGCAAACCGCATGGCCGAGATCGCGCGGCCAGCCGCTCGGCTGCTGGGTGTGACCACACACCATGACCTTCCCGGAGTAATGCGGCCCCTGGTCGCCGAAGCCCTCCCAGAACAGCATCGACTCCGGCTGATCGACGAGGTCGGCGTCGGCGTAGGCGTTGGCGTGGACGAAGAAGTGCGTCTCGGTCTCGAAATAGCTCCGGCACGACTCTTCGAGAAAGTACCAGTGCGCCTCCGGGATATCGTCGAGCGATGCGGCTCGGCCGGGCGGGTTGTAGGAGTCGAGCGTCTCGGCTCCACCGAAGTGCATCCAGTAGCGAGCGTCCTGCCAGCCGTTGCGGGCGCGCAGCATCATCAATTCGTGGTTGCCGCGCAACGGGATGAGCAACCCGCGGCGGTGGAGTCCGATCAGGCGGTCGAGGACGCCTTTGGAGTCGGGGCCGCGGTCGATGTAGTCGCCCAGGGCGACGAGACGGTCGGCTCCGTGCGGGTTGACGGCG
>CAZNSL010000935.1:0-2717 GCA_964574975.1 uncultured Alcaligenaceae bacterium
GGCCAGTCGGTAGATCGCCACCGCATCGGCGAGAGTGCCGGCCACCGGCTTGTCGATGAACACCGGCTTGCCGGCCTTCAAGACCGGCTTGACCTGCTCCAGGTGCGGCCGGCCGTCCACGCTCTCCAGCAACACGACATCGACCTTGGCGAGCAGGGCGTCGATCGAATCGACGATCTCGACGTGGTGCTGGTCGCGCATCGCGGTCGTGTACTCCGCGACGCGAGTTTGGCTGGCCGGCAGGTCGGGGCTGCCGCCCGGGAATGCCGCGACGACGCGGACGTTGAACTTCGCGGCCGGCGATTTGGGATCGTGGAAGATCTTCGTGAACGCCGCCGCGTGCGACGTGTCGAGGCCAATGATGCCGGCCTTCAGCGGCGGCTCTGCCCGCGCTGTCGCCGAAACGGCGACGAGGAACAAGAATTGAGCCCGAAGCGCCAGCGAGGGGGAGAACCGTCCCCTTCGCTGGCGCTTCGGGCTCAATTCCTCGGGCAGTTGGAAGCGAAGTCGCGGCACGGAAAGTTCTCCAAAGTGTTTGGTCGTTGCGTCCGTAGCGGTCATCATAGAATGATGTCGCCCCTCGGGGATCCTGCCGTGAGTACCCGCCGAACCTTCCTCCAACAAGCCACCGCCGCGGCCGCCGCCGTCGGACTCGTCCGCCAAGAGGCCTGCGGCGACGACGCGGCCGGGCAGCACTTCATCTGCGTCACCTGTGGTTCGCAGTTCGCCGCCACCGCCAAGGAACCGGCCCATTGCCCGATCTGCGAGGACGAGCGGCAGTACATCGGCCACGACGGCCAGAAGTGGACGACGTTGGCCGCCTACCGCCGGACGCACGCGAACGTCTTCGCAGACGCGGAGGCGAACCTGCATACGATCCACCCGCAGCCGAAGGCCGGCATTGGCCAGCGGGCGTTTCTCGTCCGCACCGGCGAGGGCAACGTCCTGTGGGACTGCGTGCCGCCGCTGGACGACGCGACCGTGCGTCGCGTGAAGGCGTTGGGCGGCATTCGCGCCATCGCCATCTCGCACCCGCACTACTACACGACGATGGTCGAATGGAGCCGGGCGTTCGGCGACGCGCCGATCCACTTGCACCACGACGACGCGAAGTGGGTCCAGCGCCCCGACGAGCGCGTGAAGTTCTGGACCGGCGCGACCAAGCCGCTCTTCGGCGGGCTGACGCTGGTGAACACGGGCGGCCACTTCGACGGGTTCCAGGTGCTGCACTGGCCGGGCGGAGCCGGCGGCAAGGGCGTGTTGCTGGCCGGCGACCAACCGGCCGTCTGCCAGGATCGCCGCTGGGTCACGTTCATGTACAGCTACCCGAATATGATCCCGCTCGGCCCGGCCGCGATCCGGCGGATCGTGGCCAGCCTGGAGCCGTTCGCGTTCGACCGGCTGTATTCGGCGTTCCCGGATCAGGTGATCAGAACGGCGGCGAAGGCCGCGGTCAACCGCTCGGCCGAGCGCTACCAACGGGCCATCCATGCGTGATTTCGGGAAGGGCACGGCGATGACGCGATGGGCGATCCTTCTGACGGCCGCCGGCGCGGCGGCCCCGAGTGTGGCGGCCCCGGTGCCGGTGTTGCCGCCCGGTGATCGGCCGGCCGAGCGCTGGGAGTTCTGCGAGGTCACGTTCACCCCGCCGGGCCGGGCGCTGCCGATCGCCATTCAGGGGGCCAACATCGCGCCGCCGCGGGCGGTGCCGGGCGTCGCTCGCGCGGCCTGGGTGACGGCCGAGGAAGAAATCGAAGCCGGGTCGTGGGAGGAGTTGGCGACGAAGCTCAAGATCGAGGGGCCGAAGTCGGACAGTGCCGCGGTCTACAAGATGCGCGTCCTCAACCACGTCGGCGGCAAAGGTTGGGAGCTGGTGTCGGCCGTGCAGCCGACGAGTACGCTGGGCACCACGGTCAGCACGTTCGTGTTCAAGCGCAAGGCGAAGTGAGCGGCTCATCGGTAAGGGGCGAACTCACCGCAGCGTCACGAACTCGTGGTGGTTGAACAGCACTCGCACCAACCCCTCACGACGATGCTCGCCCGGCCCGGTGAGGAAAGTTGCACAGTCGGACGCTTCCTCCGTTGTCGGAGGCCGCGACAGCACGCTCGCGAACGCCCGCCGCACGAACTCGTCGTCCGTCGCGCTCGCCCATCGCGCCGCTAACGTCGCGGCACACTCCTGCGTCAGCGTGCTGTTGGCCAGTGCCAGCGCTTGCTGCGGCACGACGCTGGCATGTCGGCGGTAGCATTCGTTGACGTTGGCCGCGTCGAACGCCACGAGGAAGGTCATCTGCTTCTCGTTGGCGTGCCGGTAATACAGGCTGCGCCGGAATGTCGTCAGCCCCGTCGCGTGGTCGAGGTCGGGGCCGCCCATCGTGCGGTCGAGCCGGCCGGCGGCGGACAGCATCCCGTCGCGCACCGCCTCGGCTTCCAGGCGGCGCGGTGCGAACCGCCAGTAATAGCGGTTGTCCGGGTCGCGGGCCGCGGCCGCGGTGTCCGGGTGCGAGTCGGCGCGGTAGGCCCGGCTCGTCACCATGAGCCGATGCAGCGCCTTGAGGCTCCAGCCGCGGTCCACGAATTCGGCGGCGAGCCAATCGACGAGGGCCGGGTGCGTCGGCGGCTGGCCGTTGAGGCCGAAGTCGAACATCGGCGGGACGAGAGGCTGGCCGAAGTGCCGCGCCCCGCGTTCAGCTTCCCGGGTAAATGGTTCCAACTCG
>CAZNSL010000936.1:0-2716 GCA_964574975.1 uncultured Alcaligenaceae bacterium
GATCCCGCGGCGCGCCAATTCTTTAGACGAGCAAGAAATCCGTGCCCGTCAGGTTGATGTGACCGACAAGATCGATTTGGAAGTCGGTTGCGGTCGGATCGACCGTCGCGGTGCGCACGTTGCCTTCGATGATCGTGTGCTCCACGCCCGAAATGATCTCGTAGTGGAAGCCGACCTGTCCTGCCGTCAGCGTCCCGGCCGCAACTTCGCCCGCGAATGTGAAGTGCTGAATGCCAGGCGAGGTGATCCGCGAGTCCGCATCCAGGAAACGCAGGTCAATCTTGTCGCTCAAGTGCGTGAAGTCGGTGATCACCGAACGCGACGCGTTCAAGCCGGCCGCGCCTACCGTGCGGTAGACGAACGTGTCGGCGCCGCCGTTGCCGGTGAACGTCTCCGGTGCGGCGTTGGCCGTAAACGTATCCGCGCCAGAGCCGCCGATTACCCGCTCAATGCTCACGAGCGTGTCGGTGCCTGTTTGCGAACTGGTCGAGGTGCCGGTCTGCAGGTTCACGGTTACGCCGACATTGATCGCCGACAGGTCCAGCGTATCGATGCCGGTACCGCCGTTGTAAGTGTCACCGCCGTCGTTGTTCGAGGCAACAAAGGTGTCGTTGCCGCCGCCACCCTGGATGTTGTCGCCGCCGGCGTTGCCGCGGAAGACGTTGTCCGCGCCGTTGCCGATCATCGTGTCTGAGCCCGCGTTACCGATGACGTTCTCGATATTTGAGATCGTGTCGGTACCGATCTGGGCGCCGGTGGCAGACCCGGTGTTCAAGTTCACATTGGTGGAGCTGGTGGTGATGCCGCTCAAGTCCAGGGTGTCGATGCCAGCGCCGCCGTTGTAGTTGTCGTTGCCGTCGGCGGTTGTCGCGACGATCGTGTCGTTGCCGTCACCGGCGTTGATCGTGTCGCTGCCGCCGCCGCCGGTTAGAACGTTGTTGCCGGAGTTGCCGGTAATCACGTTGGCGGCGTTGTTGCCGGTGCCGTTGATGTTGGCAGCGCCGGTCAGCGTCAGGTTTTCGAAGTTTAAACCGAGCGTGAAGTTGATCGAAGATTCGACTGTATCCGTGCCCTGGCCCGCGTTTTCCGTCAACGTCATACCGGTGTGGCTGACGATGTAGGTGTCGTTACCCACGCCGCCGATCAAGACGTCCGCGCCGGCGCTGCCGCCGTCGAGGATGTCGTTTCCGGCACGGCCCGCCAGGCGGTTCGCGCTGGCGTTGCCGATCAGCGTGTTTTGACCGGTCGAGCCTTCGATGTTTTCGATGTTGATCAGCGTATCGGTGCCGATTTGGCTGCTGGTCGCAATCCCCGCCAAAAGGTCGACATTGGCATTCGCCGAGGTTCCGGACAGATCGTAAGTGTCGATGCCGGCGCCGCCATCGTAGATGTCGTTGCCGTCATTGGCAGCCGCCACGAACCGGTCGTTGCCCGCGCCGCCGAGTGCGAAGTCGTTGCCGGCGCCGCCGTTGATCGTGTCGTCACCGCCGTTGCCGAAGATGAGCGTATCGAGCGCACCGTCCGTTACCGTGTTCGTCGTCGTGACGTCCACGATGTAGTGTTGGGCGTGCGAGACGACCTCGTTGAGGAAGCCCAAGCCGTCGACGTAGACCGCGGTCAGGCGGACGAAGCGTCCGGCCGCGGCCGTCACGCCAGGATTGAACGTCAGCGTATCGGCGCTGACTTCGGCCGCAGGCGCTTCGGTCCAGCCGCTGACGCCGTCAGCAGACGTTTCCCAGAGCAAGGTGAAGCCGTCGGGCAGCGGGCCGCCGTCTGGGTCAACCAGCGTGCTGAGGATCGTGAGCGCCGGCGTCGTCGCACCAGGTGCCGCGATGACCTTTACTTCACCAACCGGTGCGGTGGTGTCGCTCGTGGCGCCATCGGTGAAGCCTTGGCCGTCGGTGTACGTCGCGTCGACCGTGAACGTGTGGCCGATGTCCGCGTCGCTGAGCACGAGGTCCGCGCTGTTCGCGCCGCCGATGGCGATGCCGTCCCGGTACCACTGGAAGGACTCCGAACCCGCCTGCCAGGCGCCGTCCGGATCGATCCCGATCACCGCCGTGAGCGTTCCGCCCGAAGCTGCGGTACCCGAGATCGTGACCGGTGCCGCACCGTCGTTGTCGGCGTCGACGTTGATCAGGACCGTCTTCGGTGCGCTGTAGCTGACACCGTCGAACAACCGGTATTGGAAGGAGAATGTGGGCGTCGGGCCGTTGAGATCATCACTCGACAGGTCTGTCGCCGGCGTGAAGACGTACTGACCGGTGTTGCCGTTCAACGCGACCGTGCCGTTCACCACCGAGCCCTGCACCAGACGCCACACGGGCGAGGCTGCCGGACCGTCCGGATCGGGCACTTGCGGCCCATTCAGCTGACCTGTGACGGCGGTATCTTCAAGCGTCGAGTTGGCTTCCGGCGCCACGCTGATGACGGGCGCGAGATTGCCAGCCTGAACATTGATCAGGAACGTGTCCGTCACGGAAAGCGGCTGGCTTCCGTTGACCCCAGCATCGCTCGCCGTGATCTTGACTGCGATCTGGCCGGGTGTGTTGAGCGTGCCTGTGATCGTCGCGCCGCTGATGCCGCCGTTGACGGCGTCAGGGATCAGCGTGAAGACCAGACCCGCCGGCAACGGATTCCCGTTGGCCAACGTAGCCGTGAAGGTCAGAAGGTTCGACGCCGTTTCGTTGTCGCCGAACACGGTGGTCAGCGGCAG
>CAZNSL010000937.1:0-2714 GCA_964574975.1 uncultured Alcaligenaceae bacterium
CGATAATGTGCGGCACGCTGAAGATGAACTCCTTCGTGTTCGAGTTCTGCATCGTCTCGCCGTTGAGCCGCAACTGCACTTGCAGCGTGTGCGGGTCCGGCAGTTCGTCGGCGGTGACGAGGTACGGGCCGGTCGGCGCGAAGGTGTCGAACGTCTTGCCGATGATCCACTGTTTCTCCGCGCCGCGGAACTGCCAGTCGCGGGCGGACACGTCGTGGCCGCAGGTGTAGCCGGCCACATGCCGCATCGCGTCGGCCTCGGCGATGTCGCGGCCGGCCGCGCCGATCACCACTACCAGTTCCGCTTCGAAATCGACCTTCTGACTGACCTTCGGCAGCCGGATTTCGTCCTCGTGGGCGATGAAGGTGTTGGCGAATTTGCCGAAGATAACCGGCTCATCGGGAATCGCCTTGCCGCCCTCGATGGCGTGGTCGCGGTAGTTGAGGCCAATGCAAACGCACTTGCCGGGGTCCGGCACCGGCGGCAGCAGCTTCGCCCCGGCCGGGATGCGGAAAGCGTTGGGGGCCACGGCGGCCCGAGCCGCCGCGGCGAGCGCGTCGGGACCGGCGGCGAGCAGTTGTTTGACGCTCGGCGGCAAGAACGGGTCCGTCGCGTATAGATCGACGACGGCATCGCCGGTGAGGGCAGCGGCCCGCGGCCCGGCGGGGGTGAGGTAGGTGGCGAGGCGCATGCGTTTCAGACTCCGCGGAGGGTAGGTCAGCGGCTAGTCTAGAGTCGACGGCAGTCCTCGTCAGCCGCCGCAGCCCGGCGCGTTGCGCGCAGTTGTGCGATGTCGCCAATGTGGCGGGATCAAACGGCGAACGCAAGGGACGACCATGGCACACGAACCTGCGAAGGCAATGGGCGGCGGAGTCCTCGGCGGCCTGTGCGGTGCGCTCGCCGGCGTCGTCATCGGGGCCGCAGTGGGTCAGATGTCGATGACATCGGGGCAAAGTCCGCCGAGCGGCGTCAAGCCGATGGACGACATCGCGGGTCTGTTCGATGCCTGCTTCGGGTTCATTGGCGCGCTGGTCGGAGCGGCCATAGGCGGCACGCTTGGCGGCGTCGGTGGTTCGGTCCTGGGCGCAGGTCTGTGGGTCGGAGCCTCGCGGCGAGCGTCGTCCCGACATCCCGGTTTCGGACGTGTGGAGACTCCCGAGGAGGAGCAGGCTCGGTTGCGCCAGCGCCTCGCAGAATTGGAGTGGGGCGAGGGCGATGTCCGTCGCCACGACCCGCCGCGGGACGGTTAGGCGGGTGTGCCGACGAGACCCGTCCGGCGGCCGCCGCGGAAACCTGACGATCCGCTTGCGAACCGGTTGCAGGGCGGGTATGGTACAGGCCGACACCCCGCACCAAAGAAAGGCTGTCCGGACAATGGATCCGACCGCCCCGACCGAGAGGCCACGTCACTTTGGCTCCGGCTGGATCAGCGGCACGCTGTCGGTCGTCCTGGGCACGGCGGGCCTGCTCGGCGTCCTGTGCTTCCACTTCCCCGAACTGTTGACCGTACCCGACGCCCGGGCCAAGTACCCGCTCCCCGTGGTCCGCGCCGTCCTGCACGTCGTCCTGGTGGCGGGATTCCTCTTCGGTTTTGCCAGCGTGATGCTGCGGCAGAACAAGGCGCTCGGCTTGGCCGGCATGGGCCTGGTATTGACCGCGGCACTCCTCGGCGGTTCGCGCGTGGAAATCGGCGAGGTTCCGGGCAGCTCGTACTACCTCGGAGTCGACTACTTCGTGCTAACGCTGCTGCTGTGGTCGGCCGCGTTCGTGCCGCTGGAGAAGGTGTTCGGCCGACTCGACCAGGGCGTGTTCCGCAAGGGCTGGCGGGTGGACCTGACGTACTATTTCGTCGGGTCCCTGATCGTGCAACTGACGACGTGGCTGACCCTGAAGCCGGCGATGGTGCTGTTCGACTGGGCGGCCCACCCGGGCGTGCAGGCGCGCATACGGTCGCAGCCGGTCTGGCTCCAGTTCCTCGAAGTCGTAGTACTTGCGGACGTGGTGCAGTATTGGGTCCACCGCCTGTTCCACGTCGTCCCGTGGCTGTGGAAGTTTCACGCCGTGCACCATTCGACGGAGGTGCTGGACTGGATGTCGGGCTCGCGGCAACACTTCGTGGACCTGGTGGTGTCGCGGTCGGCGATGTACGTGCCGGCGTACGTCCTGGGGTTTTCGGACCCGGCGATGTTCGCGTACATCCTGTTCGTGGCGGTGGACGCGACCTTTATCCACGCGAACCTGCGGTTCGGCTTCGGGCCGTTGCGCTGGCTGATTGCGACGCCACAGTTCCACCACTGGCACCACGCCGTCGAGCGGGAGGCGATCGACAAAAACTTCGCGGTCCACCTCCCAGTGCTGGACCGGCTGTTCGGGACTTACTACATGCCCGGAGACCGTTGGCCGTCCGGTTACGGCGTCCACCCGAACGACGTTCCGCCGGGGTATTTGGCGCAGTGGCTCTACCCGTTTCGCCGACGGAAGGTGGCTTCCGAGTCAAGCGCCGGATAAGCGGCATGCCACGGAATCCCTTGAACCTCAGCGACGGTGGCCATATCATTCCGGGAGCCGATCCCCGATAGCTCAATTGGTAGAGCATCCGACTGTTAATCGGACGGTTGTTGGTTCGAGTCCAACTCGGGGAGCTTCCTCAAATCCGCTCACCGGCCCACTGTAGCCAGCCGATTGAAGTTGGCCGTATAGGTGAAGGTCGTGGT
>CAZNSL010000938.1:0-2710 GCA_964574975.1 uncultured Alcaligenaceae bacterium
CTTCTTGCCGAGCCGGTCCCAGAAGAATTGCACCTTCACCCGGCCGTACTTGTCGGTGTAGATCTCCTCGCGGCACAGCGCGACGACGACGGCCGGCTGCGGGCCACGCACCACCGGCCGCGGCGTGGTCCGCGGCGAGCGGTACGTCACCGAGTCGGGGATGCAGGTGAATTCGTTGACGTACTCCTGCGCACCGCCGGCCCCGGCCGTGTGGCTTTCGTCGCGCGCCTGGTGCCGTACCGATGTCAGGACGTAGCCCTTGCGCTCGCCGGCGGCGACGTGGGTCTTGAGGGTGAACTTGTGCCCCGGCGAGAAGCTAGCGCACGCGCCGGAGCCGGTAGCCACATCGTAGCTCGCCTCCTCCTCCTCCATGCGCACCTTGGTCAGCGGCGTGCCGTCGGGCTTCTTGCCGTAGCGGCCGGGGTAGTCGAACACCTCGAACTTGTCATTGCCCGGCACCTTGGCCAGGGTCGCGGCATCGGTAGCCAGGGCGGCCGACGGCGTCTCGAAGTTGTAGTCGGTCTGCGCCCACTTGCCGGAGCGGAACTCGTAGGCGTGTTCCCAGGCATTGACGTGCTTCGCCGCCAACGAGCCAGACTGGAAATCCACCTCCTTCTCGGCGCAGTCGGCGTAGGCGCTTTTGGCGTCGGCGAAGACGATCGTGTGCTGGCCGCTGGCGTACTTCACGAAGGTGAAGATGCCGTACTCCTCCATGAGCCGCGAGGCGAAGTCGAGGTCGGTCTCGCGATACTGCACGCAGTATTCCAGCGGCGGGTAGCTGCCGTTCAGGCTGAACGAGGTGTTGGTGACGCCGGCGTCCTGCAGCAACACTTTGAGGATGTCCGGCACCGTCTTGTTTTGGAAGATGCGGCAGTCGGCGGTGCGGCTTAAGAACCACAGGGTCGGCACCACTTCGGCGCGATAGTGGCGCAGGTTGCGGATCTGCTGGCCGCCGGCGCTGAAGCGCTTGACGATGCCGTGGAAGTGCCGGGCCGTGCCGCCCTGCGGCTGCACGCTCCAGCCGACCGGCTTACCGACGATGCCCTTCGGGTCGAGGCCAGCGTTCTCGCTGAGGAACTCCAGCGTAAAGCGGAACGGCCGGCCCATCTGCTCCTCGCCGTCGAAGGCCGTCAGGAGCAGCACGTCGCCGCCGAAGGGCGTGGTGCAGGCCAGGAAGCGGTTGGTCTGCGTGTAGGCCATGTGGCATCACCTGTCGGGTTGTCGGTTGTTCTCGATCGGCCCCGCGCAGTCTTCAGCAGCGAATTGCTCGGCACCAGAGCCGGTCGCGGCGATCCGTGTGCCGGCCCATCAGGCTTTCCAGTTGACTTTTTTCTTCATCTGCTTGAAGACCGGGACGCCGCGCAAGTTTTCCGTGACCATGCCGTCCTCCGTGGGGGTCTTATACGGGTCGAGGTTGAACATAGCGATGGCGTTGCCGGAGAGTGTCACCGGAGCCCACATCAGCGGGTCGAAGTATACGATCTCGCGCTGTTCCGGCGTCAGCGCATTGCAGACGCGCATCGTCTCCATCAACTCACGCGACCAGGGGTTGCGCGTCGTTTCCAGCGAGCATTTCGCGGCAGCGAGCGTGTTGTACTCGTTGAACATGTCGTTCAGCGTCTTGTTCAGGCGTTCGACCGCCACATAGCGCGCGACCCGCCCGATGTTGGCGTCGAAGGGGCCGAACGCGTCGAAAAACTCGCCGGGGTCGTCGACGCGCGATCCCGGTCCTTCGTTCAAGTTCCAGCCCCCCCAACACAGGATGACTTGCAGGGTGTCGTACTCCGGGCTGTCGAGGCCCAATTGTTCGTCGTTCTTTTGGTATTCGTCGAGCGCGTCGATCCACTCCGAGCAGGTCTTGGTGTGGACTTTCGTACAACCTTTCTTACCGTCGAGGTGGATGCCGATCGCCTTACGTACGCCCAACATTTTTTCCAGGATGCCCGGCCCTTGATCCGCAAGCGGGTGCTGCGATGTGTAGAAGTCGAACAGCGCGCGGATACTCTCCTCGGTGCAGAAGGTGATCGCGATGTCCCACGTCCGGCGCAGGATGTTCCAGGGGATGTTGTGGTGCCAGGTGAACTGGTAGTCGCCGACGATCTGCGACGACTTGAAGAGCCGATACTTCTTCCGCTCCGCGGTGGGAACCGGCACGTAGTCGCAGTACAGGACCGGCGGCGGGTTGCCGCCCACGAGTCGGTTCGACAACATCGTGCGATCGAATGGGGGATCCGGCCGTTTCGCACTGTTCCGGAAGAAACCTGCGTTAGGCATGGCTCGGTGTTCCTGATGGCGGCCCGGCAGGGTGAGCCGTTACGCCGCAATCGTTTGAAGGGTCAGAGTCTAGCATACTCATGGCGTCGCCGACGGGCGTCGAGTGGCGAAGTCCTCGTCCTTGTGGACGACAACGGGTTTGAAACGGCCGTGGCGATGTCGGCGTCCGGGGCATCGAACGGATCGCGGTCGAACGTGCCGCCGACAGTGCCCTGGAACTCGGATTGCCCGCGGGGCCGTGGCCCGAACTGGGCGCGGCGCGGGCCGGGACACTAGTCTCGGCCCGCGCCAGGAGAGTTGCGATTTCCGCTTACTTGTTCGTCGCGGTGAGGAGGTCGTAGGTGACCGGGACGGGCTTGCCGGCCTTGTGCTGGTCGTCGTACGGCGTGTACTTGTACTCGATCTTCGTGAAGTTGATCGAGATCGACTCGCTCGG
>CAZNSL010000939.1:0-2710 GCA_964574975.1 uncultured Alcaligenaceae bacterium
ATCGACCTGGCAATCACCGACGCTCCCTACGGTTTCATGGCGATCGCCGGCTTAATCTGATTGCCGCCGGTGAACGTGTTGACGACGAACTCGTCGGTCAGCGCCAGTCCGTTCGCGTCGTAGCGGCGAGCGAAGATGTTCTGGCCGGATTCCCAAACGACGGTGAACCGGCCAGACGAGTCCATGGCCACATCGGGGTAAGTCTGGATACCGCCGGTGGTCTGATTGACGAGGAACTCGCTGCCCACCTTCGCACCGGCTGCGCTGAATCGTTGGCCGACAATGCCGCCAAACGCCCCGTCCTGGCCGAAGCTCGACCAGACGACGACGAAATCGCCGTCGCCGTCGGACGCTACGCGCGGGAGCGTCTGGTTGCTCGTCGTGTAGGTGTTGACCTGAAATTCGTTGCCGACGGCGGCCCCGGAGGTGTCGTAGCGTCGGCCGTAGATTCCCGCCTGGTCGCCGTCCTGGCCGAAGCTGGTCCAGACGACAATGGCCTCGCCATCGGCATCCATGGCCACGGCTGGCTCGTTTTGCGTGTTGCTCGTGAACGAATTGACGCGGAATTCGTTGCCGGCGGAAAAGACTGTCGGCGTCACCCGCCGTTCGAGTTGCTCAACCCACAGTTTCCTGCCGATTCGCTGTCGCATGGTCATTTGCCCCACGGATGGGAATCGTCGCCTGAGAACCAGAACGGAGGGGCCTTACGCGAAGTGCGCCGCGTCACGGCACGCCTGCACCGAAACGGGGCCGGAACTGGCCGAAGTCGAACGTGCATTTGAAGGGCAGGTGGTACGGCTCGATCTCTGGCACTGCGTGGGAACGCCAGGCCCCACGCACCACTTGCCAGCACATATCGTATCCTCTGTCGCCCGATGACCCCGCGAGTCCCGCATGAGTGTTCTGTTGAGTGTCCGCGACATCTCGAAGTCCTACGGCCCGCGCCCGCTGTTCGACGGCCTTTCGCTCGACCTGCGCGCCGGCGAGAAGGTTGGCCTGATCGGCCCGAACGGCTCCGGCAAATCGACGCTGCTGCGCATTCTCGCCGGCGTCGATGAGCTGGACGCCGGCGAACGCACCGCTCGCCGAACCTCGCGCGTCGGTTTCGTGACCCAGGACGACGCGTTTCCGCCCGACGCGACCTGCCGCGACCTCGTCCTGTTGGCCTTGGCCGACGAGCCGCTCGAAGACCACGAACGCGACACGCGGGCGGCCGTCGCGCTGACGCAGACCGGCTTTGCCGATCCGGAGCAACTGGCCGGCACCCTGTCCGGCGGCTGGCGCAAGCGGTTGGCGATCGCCCGCGCACTCGCCCGCAAGCCCGACCTGCTGTTGCTCGACGAGCCGACCAACCACCTCGACTTACCCGGCGTCGTTTGGCTCGAACGCCTGTTGCGCGGCGCGACTTTCGGCTACCTGGTCGCCACGCACGACCGGGCCTTCTTGCGGGCCGTTGCCGACGACATCGTTGAGGTCAACCGCGTCTACCCCGGCGGGGCCTTCCGCGCCGCCGGCGGCTACGACGACTTCGCCGACAAGCGCGACGCCTTCCTGGAGGCGCAGGAGAAACTGCGCGACGCCGTGGCCAACCAGGTGCGCAAGGAGACCGAATGGCTGTCGCGCAAAGAGTCGGCGCAGCGCAGCAAGTCACGCTCGCGTATCCAGGAGGCGGCTGCCCGCCGAGCCGAGTTGGCGGAGTTGAACGCGCGCACCGCCGCGGCCGGCACTGCCGGCATCGACTTCCGCGGCACCGGCCGTTCGACGCGCAAGCTGCTGGAGGCGAGTGGTCTGGCCAAGTCGCTCGGCGGCAAGCCGCTGTTTTCCGGCCTGGACGTAACGCTCGCCCCCGGCGTGCGGCTGGGTCTGCTCGGCCCCAACGGCAGCGGCAAGAGTACGCTCCTGCGCGTACTGTCCGGCGAAATGGAGCCGGACGCCGGGACGGTGACGCGGGCCGACGGCCTGCGCTCGGTTGTCTTCGAGCAGGGCCGCTCGTCGCTCGACCCGTCGATGAAGCTGCGGGCGGCCCTGTCGCCCAGCGGCGACACGGTGACGTTCAACGGCCAGTCGATGCACATCGTCAGTTGGGCGCGGCGGTTCCTGTTCCGTTCCGACCAGCTCGACGTGGATCTGAGCGTCCTGTCCGGCGGCGAACAGGCGCGGGTGCGGGTCGCGCAACTGATGTTGAAACCGGCCGACGTGCTGTTGCTCGACGAGCCGACCAACGACCTCGACATCCCGGCCCTGGAGGTGCTGGAGGAGAGCCTGGCCGAGTTCCCCGGCGCGGTGGTGCTGGTGAGCCACGACCGCGAGTTGACGGATCGACTGTGTACGGAGGTGATCGGCCTCGACGGTCGCGGCGGCGCGGCCCGCTACGGCAGTGTGGGCCAGTGGCTAACGGCCTACGAGCGGACGACCGAGCCGCCGAAACCGGAGCCGAAGGTGACGAAAGCCGTGGCCGCGCCGGCGAAGCCGAAGAAGCTGAGCTACAAGGAGCAGCGCGAGTGGGACGGCATGGAAGCGGCCGTGCTGGCGGCGGAATCGTTGGCGGCCGAGCGCGAGGCCGATGTCGAACGGGCTGCGACGGCCGGCCACGTCGCGCTGGCCGAGGCGTGTCGAGCGCTGGAGGAGGCGAAGCACGAGGTCGAGCGGCTGTACGTCCGCTGGCAGGAATTGGAGGAGCGACAGCGCTGACTCAGCCAGCCCGGAGCGC
>CAZNSL010000940.1:0-2005 GCA_964574975.1 uncultured Alcaligenaceae bacterium
GCGACGTGCGTACGAAGCCGTACAAGGGTGGTAGCGTCCCGCTCAGTTTGTCGGACGGGCCGCTGGCGGCTTGGAGCTTCGGTTGGAAGCGGTTCTCGAACAAAAACGACTGCGAGACGATACGTGTCTCCTGGATGTAAATGGCCGGAATCGCCTGCGGCGGCGGGTTGAGATGCGCCCGCCCGCCGGTCATCGTGGCCATCTTGATCATCTTCGTGTTTTCGGGCGCTCCATGTGTCGCAACACCGACGGTCGAGACGGTGATGCCCGCCGCGCGCATGTTCGTGAGCGTCTGGAGGTTATTGAGCTGCGGGTCGCCGTCGGAGATGACGATGCAGTGCTTGACGGCGAGCTGGTGCTTCGGGTTGTTCAGCTCGTGGTACGCCATCAAAAGGGCCGGGTCGAAATCGGGCATGTCGCCCGGCTGCATGCGATCGACCTGCCGCAGGATCGAGCCGCGATTGCCGCCGACCGTCTGAAACGGGACGTGCCACTTAACGTTGAAGTCGTAGTAGAGCATCCCGACCATATCGACCGGGGCGAGCTTCCGGATTGCCAGCTTGGCGATCTGCTTTTGGAGTGCGTTGCCGTTATCGGCCTCCGAGGCATGCATGATCAGGACGAGGCCGCCCTTGCCAGCGACCTTGATTGACTTGATGTCGCAGTCCACCGGTAGGGCCTTCTCGACTGGCGTGCCCTGATAACCGCCGGCCCCGAAGCTGTCCGGCCCGCCGAGCATCACGAGGCCGCAACCCTGGTCGTGGGTGTTCGCGCGGATGATCTCCTGCTGCTCCTCGGTCAACTCTTCGGCCGGAACATCGCCGAGGACGACGCAGTCGTAGTTGCTCAGGAGGACGCCCAGATCGTCCTTATTGATCGGCAGCATCGCCGAACTGACGGCCGTGATCTGGAACTTGGTGTCGCCCTTGCCGGAGAGCTGGTCGATCAGGTGCCGGTGTTCCTCGGGGTGGTTGCGAGACTCGATGAACAGCACTCGCCGTTGGCCGAGCGCGACGACGTGCGTTGACGCGGCGTTGTTCTGCATCCGGTCGCCGGCCAGTCCTTTGACGATGTCACCGCGGTCGGTCATCGAGTCGATCGGCGTGAACACGGCCTGGTAGGTGTACGATCTCTGCGCCGCTTCGAGCGACTGCTTGAACGAGAACGAGTTGAGCCCAGGCCGCAGTTGCACGACCGCCGGCGGGCCGCGCTCCTTGACGCCCGGACCGGCCTCGATGGCGACGGGCAGCGATTTCCCGTCGGAGGTCTGCTTGAGCGCGATCGCTCCCGTCACCGGCCGTGGGTTGTAGCTGCGCACCAGTACGCGGATCGGTAGCCGCGCGCCCTGCTCCGTCACCGGCGGGGCTTCGACCTTTTCGACCAGCACTTCGTTCTCGTTGCGGTAGCCGGCCGCGAGCGGCACCGCGTCGATCTGCACACCGTTCTGGGCGGCGATGCGAGCTTGCTCGACGGCGTTGCCTAGGTTCTCGTTGCCGTCGGACAGCAGCACTACACGCTTGGCCGTGCCTTCCGGGAACGACGCCAGGGCCAGTTTGAGCGCCGCGGCGATGTCCGTGTAAGTGGTATCGACGGAGCCGAGGATCGAGTCGTCGAGGTTGAGTTTCATCACGTCGCTGGCCGGTAGCACCAGTCGCGGTCGGCGGCCGAAGACGATGACGCCGGCCTGGTCGCGCTCGCGGCCCACGGGTCGCTTGGCCGTCGCCTCGGTGACGAAGCGCTTGACGCGTGCCCAACGGCGGTCGGCTCCGGTCGGGTCGTTGGGGTCCACGTCCTGCGGGATCGACAGCGAGCGATCGATCAGGAACAGGACCGACGTGTTCTCGTTCGGCCGGCGCAGTCGCAACTCCGCGAGAGCGAAAGTCAGCAGCGTAATGAGCAGGCAGCGCAGGCCGATAGCGACGTTGCGCCGCGTCGGCCCCAGGCCGGCGAGGCTCTTGTAGCTCATCCGGATCACGACGGGGATCAACAGCAGCAGAAGCAGGAA
>CAZNSL010000940.1:2015-2706 GCA_964574975.1 uncultured Alcaligenaceae bacterium
ACTTGTACTTCTAGGGGCAGTCCTGCTCCTCTCAACAGCAGCAGAAGCAGCCACCAAGGTTGCGCCACCTCCGCCGACATCGCCGCGGTGCCGAACTCGTTCAAGCCTTCCGTCAACGGGCGCAGCGTCGCCCCACCGAGACCGACGAGTGCTAACGCTCCCAGCGTCCATGCCGCGGGCGCGTACCAGTTGCCGGAGGCGACGACGACGACCAGCTTGACGAGCAGGGCGGCGAGGGCCGCGACGATGAGCCAGATGCCGACGGTCGGACCGACGAGTTGGCCAAGGGCGAGCGACGCTGCCGCGCCGCCGAACGCGTACAACGTCCGCGCACCCGAACGCCCGGCGGACGCGCGGCGCAAACCGACCAGCCCGGCGACGAGCGCGAGGATGCCGAGGCCGACGGCCGGCCAGGTCGCGCGCAACAGGTCGAACATCGGCGTCATCGTTCCGTTCCGTCAGAATCGGATCCGCTGGACGCGGTGGTTCTCGGTATCCACGACGTGGACCCGGCCGCGGCTATCGACGGCTAGTGCCCACGGGTTGTGCAGCCGGCCCGGCTCGCGGCCGGGGCCGCCCCAAGTACCGAGCGACTGCCCATCGGCGCTGAACTTCTGTACGCGGTGGTTATCGTACTCGGCGACGTATAGCTCGCCCTGCGGCCCGAACGCCAGATCGTACGGGTACGACA
>CAZNSL010000941.1:0-2703 GCA_964574975.1 uncultured Alcaligenaceae bacterium
TTGCAAGCGCGGGGGTTGTTGGGGTGCCATGCTTGCCGCTTTGGGCATGATTGGGTGGGCGCTACTCCTTGCTGGCCCAAAGGGGCATGCATGGCACCCTGTAGGCACTGTGAAACAACGACCTTGAGGCAGGTACGGCCGACATGAACATGCCATTCCTGCCCCGCCGTCGCGAGCCGCGCCGCCCGATTGTCGGGCCGTTGTTCGCCTACGACCTCGTCGCCAGCACCCGTCGTGGCCAGCACCTCGGCTTGCGCGTCCTCATCGGCGTCCTGCTCCTGGGCGTCCTCTACTGCATGTACGCCCTCGAACTCCAGACGGATCCGCTCGCCAACCCGTTCGAGGCGCGTCCGAACGTCGACCAGCGCGCGATGGCCGCGTTCGCCAACGGCTTCGCCGTCTGGTGCATCGTCGTGCAGATGCTCGTCGTGCTGATGGTCACGCCGATCGTCGTCGCCGACGCCGTGGCCCGCGAGAAGGAGCGTCGGGCGCTCGACTTCCTGTTCGTCACCGATCTGACCGACCGCGAGATCGTCTTCGGCAAACTCGGCTCGCGGCTCACCTACCTCGTCGGCGTGCTGCTGACCGGGATGCCAGTCGTCGGCCTGACGCAACTGTTCGGCGGCGTTGGCCTGACGCTGTTCGTCGGCGGCTACTTCGTCATCTTCTCGACGGTGTTGGGGTTGACCGCATTGTGCCTGTGCTGCTCGGTGCTGTCGAAGACATCGGTGCAGGCGACGACGCGAGCGTACTGCGTCGCCGTCGGCTACCTGCTGTTCGCGCCGTGCATCGTCGGCATGATGCGCGGCGACGAGGGTGTCCTCATCGCCGCCGGCGCGTTCGGCTTCGCCAACGCGATGGTCGCCGTGTTCGCCATCGGCACCAGCCTGACCGAACTGCGGCCGCGAGCGTTGGCGCTCACGTATGCCGTGCCACCCATCGCGGACGTGCTGCCGGTCGCCGACCGCCCGCGCCCGCACCTCCCGACTCGACCCGTCGCGCAAGTTCGGAGGCCACTACCCGAAGACGACGACGGCGTGCCGTTCGTGCGGCCCGCGCCGGTCGTCCGGCGACCGATCGAGGTCTGGCAGCCGCCAGCCCTGCCGCCGCCGCCCCTGCCGCCGGTCGATGAGGACCGGCCGCTGTTGTGGAAGGAGGTCTGCCTGCACTCGTTTACCCGCGGCCGACTCGGGCCGGCGACGCCGGGTTTGATCGGTGCCCTCGCGGTCGCGGGACTTTGCCTCGCCTTGTTGCTGATCGCCGTCTCGACCAACCCGCACTCCGGCTGGACCGATGTCGCACACGTTGGTCAGGGTGTCGTGCGCATCGTCACCATCCCAATCGGCTGCATACTAGGGCTGGCCGCGATCCTGCACGCGGTCAACGGCATCGTCCGCGAACGCGAGCGCGACACGCTCGATGGTCTTCTGGTGCTGCCGGTCGATCGCGTCGCCATCCTGGAAGCGAAGTGGCTCGGTGGGTTGTACGACTTGCGCGCGCTCCTCGTTGTACTGGGTCTGGCGTGGATATTCGGCCTGCTGACCGGCGGATTGCATCCGGTCGGGCTGGTCTGGCTGGCCGCGTGCGTCGCCGCACCCATCGAGTTCGTTGCCAGCTTGGGGATGTGGCTGTCGGCCGTCAACCGCACGAGCCTGCGAGCCAACCTGATCGCCGCCCTGTGCCTGCTGTTGATCCTGGTCGGCCCGTGGATCGTGTCGAACTACGTCGAACTGGCGTTCCCGCAACTGGCCTACGGCAACGACCTGTCGAGCCGCGCGTACACCGCCCTGATGCCACCGTCCGCGTGGAATCAGTCGGCCGTGACATGGGAGGAATACGCGAAGCTGCCAGCGTACACCGGCGACGCGCTGCTCGGCGGGGCGCTCGCCTATGCCGTCGGGGCGTGGCTCCTGTGGCGGTTAACGGTGCGGCGGATGCGCTGGGTTCCGGGCAAGCTGTGACGGGATGCGTGCGACCCAGGTTCCGCGCTTGACGCAAGGATTCCATGTGATTCAATGACGGTGTGTGTCCCCGCCGCCGGGGGAACTTTTTGCCCCGCCGCCCGTCCAAGGGTCACAACGTCTCGGCGAAGTCCGCGGCCACGCGTCCCACGGGGGAGGGTCGGCCCACAGCACATCCGGGGATCGCGTCTCATGGTCTTGTCCCGTTTCCGTTCCAACGTTTCGGCGTTCGCGCTCCTCGGCTTGTTGACGATTTTCGCGTCGTACTGGGTTGCTCCAGGAACCGCTTTCGCGGAGGACCCGCCGGCAGTCGCCACCGACGCCCCACCGGCCCCGGTCGAAGAGAGCCTCGCCGTCCACATCGCCAAGTCGATCGGCTGGTTCTTCGGCATCATCTTCATCGCCCTGTCCTGCTCGCTGGTGGCGCTGGTCATCCTACTGGCGCTCGACCTGCGCATGCCGAACGCGATTCCGCCGGGCTTCGTCGAGGAGTTCACCGACACGGTGAACCAGCGGAAGTTCAAGGAGGCGTTCGATATGGCCCGGGCCGACCCATCGTTTCTGGGCAAGGTGTTGACCGGCGGCATGAGCCGCCTGCAGTACGGCATCGAGGATGCCCGCGAAGCGGCCTACAACATGGTCGAGAGCATCAAGTCGTCGAAGGACCAGATCAACAACTACGTCGCCGTCATCTGCTCGATCGGCCCGCTGATCGGGCTGGTCGGCACGGTGTTCGGCATGA
>CAZNSL010000942.1:0-2703 GCA_964574975.1 uncultured Alcaligenaceae bacterium
ATCTGGCGCTACCACCCGACCCGCCACGTCTTCGAGGTCGTCGCCCACGGCACCAGTAACCCGTGGGGCCTGGAGTTCAACGAGCGCGGCGATGCGTTCATCGAGGCGTGCGTCATCCCGCACTGCTACCACATTTTCCCCGGCGGTCGCTACGAGCGGCAGGCGGGCAACCACTTCAACCCGTACACCTACGACGACATCAAGACGATCGCCGATCACCGCCACTACGTCGGGGCGACCCCGCACGGCGGCAACAACCGTTCCGACTCGGCCGGCGGCGGTCATGCCCACTGCGGCCTGATGTGCTACCAGGGCGGCGCGTGGCCGGAGGAGTACCGCGGCAAGCTGTACATGGGCAACATCCACGGCCGGCGGATCAACTGCGACATCCTCAAGCCGCACGGCAGCGGCTACGTTGCATCGCACGGGCCGGACTTCCTGCTCGCCAACGACGCCTGGGCGCGATTCATCAACTTCAAGTACGGACCCGACGGCAACGTCTACCTGATCGACTGGTACGACCAGCAGGCGTGCCACGACACCAAGGTGGACAAGTGGGACCGCTCGAACGGCCGCGTCTACAAGATTAGCTACCGCGGCACCAAGCCGGTCACCGGCCTCGATCTGGCGAAGTGCAGCGACGACGAGTTAGTGCAGTACCAGACGCACGCCAACGAGTGGTACGCCCGGCACGCGCGGCGGTTGCTTCAGGAAAGAGCCGCGAGCGTTAGCGACCGGACCAAAGACGCTCTCGCCAAACTCGCCGCCGACCACGCCGATACCGGAGTGCGCCTACGCGCGTTGTGGACGCTCGCGGCTGTCGGTGGGCTGACCGGCGAGCGACTCGACCGCGCCCTCGTCAACGACCGCGGCCACGTCCGCGCGTGGGCCGTGCGACTCGCGCTCGACAACGGCAAACCGACGCCAAAGGTACTCGAGAAACTCGAAGCGATGGCCAAGTCCGACGCCGCGCCGGCGGTTCGCCTCGCCATCGCCGGCGGCCTCCAGCGGTTGCCGGTCGAGCAACGTTGGCCGATCCTGAACGAACTGGTCAAGCACGGCGAGGACGCGACCGACCCGAACTTACCGCTCATGGTTTGGTTTGCCCTGGAAGGGCAAGCCGAGCGCGATCCCGGCCGGATGCTGCACGAGGCGTCGCACGGCCGGGCGCTGCCGTCGCTGTTGGAGTTCGCGGTGCGCCGCGTCGGTGCGATTGGCACACCGGCCGCGCTCAACGCCATCGTCGGCCGGCTGGCCCATACCGACGACGCCGTGGCCCAGGCGACGATTCTGTCCGGGCTCCGGCAAGCGCTCAAGGGCCGGCGTCAGGTGCCGATGCCGGCCGGGTGGCACGATACTTACACTGCTCTGTCCAAGAGCGACAAGGCCAACGTCCGCGACGCGGCCACGGCGCTGGCCGTCACGTTCGGCGACCCGCAGGCGCTCGCCGCGCTCCGCGAGGTCGTCGGCTCCGCGGCCGCCCCGGACAAGCGGCGGGCCGCGCTCGCCGCACTCGTCGGGGCCAACGACGCGAAGTTGCCCGAACTGCTGCGCCCGCTCCTGAACGACGCCTCGTTGCGGGCCGACGCGATTCGCGCGCTGGCAGTGCGCCGCGACGACAAGACGCCCGCCGCGATCCTCGCCGTCTATCCCAAGCTGACCGCCGCCGAGAAGCGCGACGCGGTGGCGACGCTGGCGTCCGACCGCGGTTATGCGAACGAGCTTCTTGCCGCTGTCGAGCGCGGCGCGGTCCCGTCCACGGACGTGCCGGCCGACCTCGTACGGCAACTGCGGGCGCTCAAGGACTCGGCCATCGACGAGCGGTTGGCCAAGGTCTGGGGCCTCGTCCGCGAGTCGCCGGCCGAGCGCAAGAAGGCCATCGCCAGCTACCGCAAAAAGCTGACGGACGCGAACGGCCCGAAGCCGGACCTCGCCCTCGGTCGGGCGGTGTTCGCCAAGACGTGCCAGCAGTGCCACGTCCTGTTCGGCGTCGGCGGCAAGGTCGGCCCGGAGATCACCGGAGCCAACCGCGGCGACCTCAACTACCTGTTGGAAAACGTCCTCGACCCCAGCGCCGTCATCCCGAAAGAATACGCCGTCACGCGCTTCGACTTGAAGGGCGGCCGGGTCGTCCTCGGCATCGCCCGCGAGGAGACGCCGGCGGCTTGCACCGTCGTCACGGCGACCGAGACATTGACCCTGGCGAAGTCCGACATTGCCACACGCGAGGGCAGCGACACGTCGATGATGCCGGACGACCAGCTCAAACCGATGACGGAGACCGAGGTGCGCGCCCTGTTCGCGTACTTGCAATCGCCGGCCCAGGTGCCGATGCTGGCCACGGCGGACAACGCGGCCGCGTTCTTCAACGGCAAAGACCTGACCGGCTGGGACGGCGACGCGAGACTGTGGAGCGTCGAGAACGGCGAGATCGTCGGCCGGTCGCCCGGCATCAAGAAGAACGAGTTCCTCAAGAGCCACCTCGCGGCCGGAGACTTCAAGCTATCGCTGAAGGTGAAGCTGACGCCGAACAAGGAGAACAGCGGTATTCAGTTCCGCAGTGAAGTGCTACCCAACGGCGACGTGAAGGGCCTGCAAGCCGACATCGGGGCCGGCTGGTGGGGCAAACTCTACGAGGAACACGGTCGGGAACTGCTGTGGAACAAGCCCGGCGAGCAGCACGTCAAGCGCGACGACTGGAAC
>CAZNSL010000943.1:0-2701 GCA_964574975.1 uncultured Alcaligenaceae bacterium
CTTCTGCGAAGCGTCGCGAACCGGGGATTCGATCCGTGAAACGACTCGTATGTTTTGTCGTCCTGCTCGCCGGGTGCGCCAAAGCGCCGACGGGGTTCCCGCGCGCTCTGGTGCCACCCGATGCTGGCCAGGTCGTCGTCGTCACCCCCGCCGGCACGAGCGCGACCAAGGTGCAGGTCGCCGCGTGGGAGAAGCGCGGCGGCGACTGGGCGCTCGCGCTGCCGCCGCGGCCGGGCGTCATAGGCCGCAACGGCTTCGCGGACCCCAGCGCGAAGCGCGAGGGCGACGGCAAGACGCCAACGGGAGTGTACCGCCTCCGCCGGGCGTTCGGCTACGCCGACACTGTGCCGACCGGACTGGAATACCGCCCGGCCAAGGCCGACGACTACTGGATCGATGACGCAAAATCGCCGGACTACAACCGGTGGGTCACAGGGCCGAAGCCGGCCGTGTCGCACGAAATCCTGCGTCGGGCTGACGACTTCTACAAGCTCGCCGCGGTGATCGAGTATAACACCGATCCGATCGAAGCCGGCAAGGGCAGCGCCATCTTCCTGCACATTTGGGGTGGGCCGAACTCGACGACGGCCGGTTGCGTCGCCCTCGCGGAGCCGGACGTGGCGGCGCTCCTGAAGTGGCTCGACCGGGCGAAGAACCCGGTAATCACCTTGGGCCGGGCCGGAAGTCCGTAGCTCACCGCGAACCTCGTTTCCCCGGCGTTGGTCTTGCCATCACCGGGACGGCGGTTATGATGACGAAGTGAACGCGGGCGTAGCTCAGTGGTAGAGCGCCACGTTGCCAACGTGGTTGTCGTGGGTTCAAGTCCCATCGCCCGCTCTTAACGGCGCAACGAAAGCCGAAAGACCCTGGACGATCCGGGGTCTTTCGGCTTTCTTGACTTCCTGCCCACAATTAGTTGCTAGACCCGGAGTGCGACTGCCATGGCCGACGTCGACGAGACCACCCCCCAGGACGAGACCCCTACCGAGGCTGCCGAGGGCGGCGTCGCCACTGCCGAGGCCGGCGAGGAACTCCCGCCGCAGCGGCTCGAACAGACCGTCGTCATGAAGGACATCGGTCCCTGCAAGAAGCACATCACCGTCACCATCGACCGCAAGGCGATCGACGCCCGGCTCGACGAGAAGTACACCGAACTCGTCAAGCAGGACCGTAACTACGTGGCCGGTTTCCGGCCCGGTAAGGCCCCGCGCAAGATCGTCGAAAAGCGCTACAAGACCGATGTCGAGCGCGAGGTGCGTGGCGAACTGATGCTCGCCAGCCTCGAACAGATCGCCGAGGAGCAGGACGTCGCCCCACTCGCCCCACCGAACCTCGACCCGACCAAGATCGAAATCCCGGCCGAGGGGCCGATGATCTACGAGTTCGAGGTCGAGGTCCGGCCGTCGTTCCAACTGCCGGACTACAAGGGCCTGAAACTCAAGCGGCCCACCCACACCTTCACCGACGCCGACGTGGCCAAGGAGCAGAAGCGTCTCCTGGAGCCTTACGGCCAGGTCGTGCCGAAGGAGGGCGACCCGCCGACCGCCGCCGTCGGCGACATCCTCACCGTGGACATCACCACGCGCTACCAGGGCCGCCAGCTCAACGAGGTCAAGGAAGCCCGCGTCCGCGTCGATCCGAAGCTGGCCCTGCGCGACGGCGTCTGCAACGACTTCGGCAAGGTCATGACTGGTGCGAAGGCGGGCGATAGCCGAACGGTCAAAATCGAGCTGTCTGACGCCGTCGCTGATCCGACCATGCGCGGCCAGACGATCGAGGGCACCTTCGTCGTGCAGGATGTGAAGACGGTACGCCTGCCGGAGCTGACCAAGGAACTGCTCGATCAGTTCAACGTCGAGAACGAGGACCAGCTCAAGGAACTGCTCCGTGTCGTGCTGGAACGGCGGCTCGAATACACGCAGCGGCAGCACGCCCGGCAGCAGGTCGTCGCGCTGGTGGCCGAGAGCGCCATGAGCGAGTTGCCGAAGGACTTGCTCATCCGCCAGGCTCGCCGGGCGCTCCAGCGCAAAGCCGCCGAACTCCAGTCGGCCGGGTTCACCGACCAGGAGATTCAGACGCGCCTGCGGCTCATGGAGCAGGACATCGTTCGCTCGACCTCGACGGCGCTTAAGGAGCATTTCGTCCTCCAGAAGATCGCCGAGGACGAGAAGATCGACGTGACCGACGACGACCTCCAGGACGAGATCGAGCGGATCGCCGCTCGCACCGACGAATCGCCGCGCAAGGTGCGGGCGAAGTTGGAGCGCGAGGACATGCTGGAGTCGCTGGCGGCCGAACTGATCGAGAGCAAGGCGCTCGACCTGATCCTCGACGCCGCCGAGTACGAAGACTACCCGCTGCCGACCGACGAGGACGAGGCGCGGCAGGTCGGAGCCGTCGAGGCTCAAGCCATCCCCGGCGAGATGCAGGACCCGACGGCCGCGCCCGAGGACGAAACCAAGGACGGCGAGAAGCCGGCGGAGTGACGACTCAATCGGAGCCGCGAGCGTCAGCGAGCGGTCAGCGTCGAGCGCTCGCTCACGCTCGCGGCTCCTAGGAAAAGGGGAATGCCAATGAACGACCTGACCGCGGGCCGCGGGGTGTACGAACCGCCAGTGATCCAGCGCTACCGCGATTACGCCCGGCAGCGGCAGATGACGCTGTCGGACCTGCTGTTGGAAAACCGGATCGTGTTCCTCGG
>CAZNSL010000944.1:0-2697 GCA_964574975.1 uncultured Alcaligenaceae bacterium
CACCACGCTCTGCTTGCCGTTGGAGAGGACGATGAAGGCGTTGTACCAGAAGAGGTGGGGGATGGTGGCTTTGTAGTCGCGGAGGTTGTCGTAGTAGGCGTCGGCGACGTCGCGGGCGTGGCGCTTGAGCTCGACGAAGAGGAGGGGGAGGCCATTGACGAAGCCGACGATATCCGGCCGCCGCGCGTGGTCCCCACCCGCGTTACCGACGAGCGGGTAAAGCTGGACGAGCGCGGCCCGCTGCGGGGGACGCGGCGCATGCCGGTCAGGTTGCCCGAAGCACTGGAGGCCGGCAGCGACGCCCCGCCGGGCGAGTAGTTCTCGAGCGCTGGGCAGAGCCGCGGCATCTCCTCGTCGGCCGGCGGCTCGATCGGTTGCTCGGTCCACGGCCGCAGGGCCTCGACGATGGCCCCCGGTTCCTGGTAGCGCCGAACTTTCTCCTTCTTCATCATCTTGGCGACGATGGCTTCCAATTCTTTCGGCACGTCGGGTCGGAAATTGTGGATCGGCTCCGGTTCCTTCATCTGGTGCCAGATGAGCTTCTCGGGGATCGTCCCCTCCTCGAACGGACTGCGGCCGGTCAACAAGTAGTAGAAGGTCGCGCCAAGGCTGTAGATGTCGGCCCGCTGGTCCACGTCCGAGGAACTGACGGCTTGCTCCGGGGCGAGGTAGTCGGCCGTGCCGAGGACGGCGTTCTTCTCGTACTTCTTGGTCAGGGCGCTGGCGTCGTCGTTGAGGAACCGCGCCAGGCCCATGTCGAGGATTTTCACCGTGCCGGAGCGGTCCAGCAGGATGTTGCCCGGCTTGATGTCGCGGTGGACCAGCCCAGCCGTCTCGTGGGCGTGTTGCAGTCCCTCGGCGACTTGTGCGATGTAGTGGGCGGCCCGCGTCGCGTCCATCGGGCCGAACTTCTTGACGATGTCCTGCAGGCTCGTACCGTCGACGAACTCCATGACGAGGAAGTGGACCTGCATCGCCGTGTCGTGGTCGAGATCGTGGGCGCGGACGATGTGCGGGTGGTTCAGCGCCGCGACGGCGTGGGCCTCCCGCTCGAACCGCTCGAGCGTACTGGGGTCTTCGAGTTTGTCCTTCGGCAGGATCTTGATGGCCACCAGCCGCTTCATGCGGATGTGTTCGGCGAGAAACACCTTGCCCATTCCGCCGATGCCGAGGAGTTCCAGGAGCTTGTACTTGTCGCCGGCGATGCGGAAGCCACGCCACTTGCCCTGGAGGAGCTGATTCGCCTGGAACTGGGTAAGGTAGCCCGCTCGGAAGAGTGCCTCGGCCAGCGACCGCGGCTTCTCGGGCAGGCCGCCGGACAGGCCGTCGAGAAAGGCGCTGAGCCGCTTCTCGTCCACCAGCTTGCTCTTGCGGAGGACTTCGAGGAGCTGGTCGGTGGTCTGGAGCACGGCCATCGGATCGGGTGCCTGTAGGGGGCGAGCGAAGAACGGGCCGGCCGCCGTCGAGTGTGACCGAGGCGGAGCGTTTTCGCAACGGACATTTTAGCAAATATAGGTCGCCTTTGCGTCCGCGACGGACATTCGCCCCGATGCGTCCAATTGTGGCGGATGCGCTACCTGTACGCCCCGTGTTGCCGGCGGCGCTCGCTGGTGAACTCCTCGCCTGTGCCGCGCGTCACCACCTCGATCAGCCGGGCCTGTTTTCCTTCGTACTTGCGCAACAACCGACCGAGCCGTTGGACGTGTTCGCGCACCGTACCCGTGCCCGACAGGATGATACCGAGGCTGGCGGCCGGCACGTCCACGCCTTCGTTGAGGACCTGGCTGGTGGCGACCACGTTGTACTCGCCGGAGTGGAAGCGTTCGAGGACCGCACGCCGTTCCTTGGCCTTGGTCTGGTGCGTGATCGCCGGCACCAGGAACCGCCGGGCGATCTGGTAGACGGTCGCGTTATCGGCGGTGAAGATCAGAACGCGCTCGCGGTGGTTCGCCTCCAGGAGCCGGGCCAGTTCGTCGAGCTTGGCCGACGACGACTGCGACAGTCGCTTCTGCTCGCGGAACGCTCGGTATGCGGCACGCCCCTCGGTCGTGCGATACGACTCGCGTAGAAACCGCTGCAACCCGTCGGGCCGACTCATCGAGATGCCGTGCGAATCCACGAACTCGCGGTACGCGGCCCGCGCTTGCGTGTACCGCTCCATGTCCTCGGCCGACAGCTCGACGTAGACGCGCTCGGTGCGGTAGTCGGCGAGGAAGTCGCCCTTGAGGTCGCCGATCTCGCGGCGGTAGACGACTGGGCCGATGAGTTCGACGTAGCGCTCGTGCAGCATGTCGGCTCGCTCCGGTGTGGCCGTGAGCCCGAGGCGAAACGGAGCGATGCTGCCGACGGCCGACAGGGCGTAGGTCGGCCCCGGCAGATGGTGGCACTCGTCGAAGACCAAGAGGCCGAAGCGGTTGCCCCACTTTTCGAGGTAGATGTACGCCGAGTCGTAGGTCGTGACTGTCAGTGGGTGCAACTCGTGGTGCCCGCCGCCCATCAGCCCGACAGGTCCACCGAAGGCGCGCAGGAGTTCGTCGTACCACTGGTTGAGGAGGTCGATGGTCGGCGTGAGGACGAGCGCCGGCCGGGCGGCCTTCTGGATGGCGAGGATGGCGGTGAACGTCTTGCCGGTGCCGGTCGGTAGGACGACGACGCCTTGGCCGCGCTGCTTCCACCACGTCTCGACGGCTTCGATCT
>CAZNSL010000945.1:0-2697 GCA_964574975.1 uncultured Alcaligenaceae bacterium
AGCGTCAGGGCGTAATGCACCGCTGCGGCGTGTGGGCCGGTCGCCAGAATCAGGGTGCGGCGGTCGGGCGTCAGTTGGGCCGACTGCACCGGCACCGCGTGGCGCGGTTCCACGACCTGCTGCGCGACTACCTTGTAGCCGGGCCGTAGCGTCTCGAAGCGGTCGCCGGCGCGGACGTAGCGGCCCGCAGTCAGCGCCACCTTTGCGGCGACGTTCTTGAGGAGCGCCGGGTCCACGGGCCGGTCGAACGCGACGCGCACCTCGCGCGGCCCGGCCGGCCAGACGGCCACCGGCTGCGGCTGCGTGCGATCGGTGTAGGCGATCTTGTACAGCTTGCCCTTACCGGTCGGGCCGGTGCCCCAGTCGGGCTTGCCGCTGTGGCAGGCAACGACCAATCCGCCGTCCGGCGCGACGCAGCAGTCGATGGTCAGCATTTGCAGGCAAGCCAGCAGGTGATTGCGGGCGACGTAGCCGGCCGGCGTCTTGACGAGTTGCGTGCGGTAGAGCTTGCCGCGCGACTCGCCGGTGACGATCGCGTCGCCGGCCCACGCCGCAGGGCCGAAGACCGGGCCGCCGTTGACCGGTTCATCGAACGTGAAGCCGCACGTCGATTGATGCTGCGGCCCGTAGTCGAACACGCTCGGCTCGTCGATGACGCCCGGCAGGTGCGTCGGGTGCCGCGGCGGGAAGCCGTAGTGCCGACCCTTCTGGATGTGCAACAGTTCGTCGAACGGGTTGCCGTTGGCCAGCCAGGTCGCGCCCTCCTGGTCTGCGACGAACAGATCGTTGTGGCGGTTGATCGCCAGGCCGACCGGCCAGCGGATGCCGGTGCAGACCGTCTCGCGCGACTTCAGATCGGGGGCGATGCGGAGGATGGTGCCGCGCTCGCTGCCGATCTGGTAGTGCGCCTTGCCGTCCTTGTCGGTCAGGTAGGCGTTGGCGTAGTTGGCGCAGCCGAGGCCGAAGTAGACGCTGCCGTCGCGGTGGTCGAACGCCACGCCGACGGCGTCCACGGAGACGGTCGTCGCCGGCCAGCCCTGGGCGACGACCGTCTCCTTATCGGCCTTGCCGTCGCCGTCGGTATCGACGATCAGCGACACCTTGCCCTTGGCCGCGACGAAGAAGCCATCGCCGTGGGCGTACTTCGGCGGCGTCAGGGCCATGCCGACCGGCGACACCAGCCGGCCCCGATTGTCCCAGAACAGCTCGGCCTTGTCTTCGAGACCATCGCCGTTGGTGTCGCGGAGGATGTAAGCATCGCCGTTGTAGCACAGGGCGAGAAGCGACCCGTCGGCGCGGTAGCGGACGTTGTTGACGTTCGGCAGTTCGACCGGCAGTTCGCGGGCCGTGAAGCCGGACACGAGAACCTGCACCGGCGGCGGGTCTGGCACGCGCACCAACGGTGTGCCGCGGTCGACGGCGAGCGTCGATTTGAGATTTGAGTATTTCAGATCGAGGTACTTGCGCACGTCGGCGAGTTCGGCGGTGCTGAGGTTGCGCGAGTAGACGAGGACTTCGGCGATGTCGCCGTGCAGGAAGCTGCGCGGCTCTTGCGGCCCCGGCCCGTTGGTGTAGTAGCGGCCGCCGACGGTGACCTCGGCCATGCTGACCGCGCCCGGCTGCCGCGGCCGCTCGCCGGTGGCGGTGCCATCGACGAACGCCCGGACGACGCCCGGCTCGCCGTGGACTTCGACGGCGACAAGCGGGTTCTTGGGCCGCCGACCGCCGAGCATGTCACGCCAGCCGCCGAAGCCGTGGCCCTCAACGTTGAGCGCGTCGAACTCGACGGAGCCGTCCGGCCCCTGGTCGATGGTCAGACCACTCTCGTAGTCGCGGCGGCCGGGGGCGTTGAACGCGACGAACCCGGCGAAACCACCGAGGTTGGCACGCGGCACGGCCACGACGAAGACGGTGAACGCGTCGAGGTCGTGGGCGGGGCCGGTGAAGCGGAGGTGGTCGTCGTCGCCATCGAACCGCACAATCGGCCCGTCGGCGGCGACTGGCCGGGCGGCCGCCTTCGGTTGGCGCACGGTGCGACCGTGGCCAGAAGCGTCGGGCCAAAGTTCGACGGGTGTGCCGGGCTTCGGCGCGGGGCCGCCGGCGGTGAGGCGAGTGGCGTCGAGCCAGAGTTCGAGGCCATCGCGGACGGTGAGTTTCGGGTCGGCCCACGGCTCCGCGGCAGCGGCCAAGGACGCGGATACCAGCAGGGTGCAGACGGCGGTGCGCATGACGGTCCTCCCGTTAGTGACGCTACGAATCGCGGACGGCCCGGCGAGCCGTGATACACTGGACCGAAACAGAGGGCAGAAGCGATGGACAAAGACGAGTTCCGCAAGAAGCTCGGGCAGTTCCTGGGCGAGTCGAAGGCCGCGCCGGTGCGCAAGCTCGAACCGGGCATGGTCGTCGTCTGCACCTTGGCCGCGGGCTTCGACCCGAAGCTGAACGATCTCTGGGATCTGTGGGACAACAAGTGCGAGCCGCGCGACGACGTGCGCTGCTGCGGCTGCTGTGAGGCGCTGGCCGTCTCGAACTGGGTCTACAAACAGTACGCCGTCATGACGGAGAAGCCGCGGCCTTACTGCATCGCCTGCGCGACCGAACTGAAGGAGAAGGAGGCCAAGGAGGGCAAGGCCGAACCGCCGGGAGGTCATGAACAGCTTTGTGATTGACTCACCGGGTCAGGCGGCGCGGCGTCGG
>CAZNSL010000946.1:0-2696 GCA_964574975.1 uncultured Alcaligenaceae bacterium
ACACATATTTTCAAAAATATTCCGAACTTCGCGAAAGTTTTTCAACGCTTTTGCAAACTCTAATTGTCAATCTGCCGCTTCCTCTCTTGGAGATGCTCATGCCACGCCTCAATTCCTGGTGGCCTCGATTCCTGACCCGCAAACCGATGAAGCCTGCATTACGACGGCGTCTGGATCTCGTGAGTTTCGAAGACCGAATTACGCCGGCGAACTTTGTCGTCACCAATCTGGCGGACGCCGGTGCGGGCTCGTTCCGCCAGGCTGTCATCGACGCGAACAATGCCGCCGGGGCGGACACCATATCGTTCTCCGTCGCCAATGGTACGATCACGCTGGCCACGGAAGTCGCCGTCAACGATGCCGTCGCCATCACCGGCGGCGGCCACACGATTTCCACCGGCAGCGCCATCCGACTCATCAACACCAACGGCGCGGCCACGAACGCGGCCATCTCGTTCGAGAACCTGACCTTCAGCGGCGGCAAAGGATCGCTTGGCGGCGCGGTCTTCGTCGGCAATGAAAACGTCACGTTCACGTCCTGCACACTCTCGGGCAATTCCGCCAGTAGCCGCGGCGGGGCCATCTATCTCGCTGCGAGCGCCGGCACCGTGAATATCATCTCGTCCACGGTCACCAACAACACCTCGGCGGGCCTCGGGGGCGGCGTCGCCGTCTACAACGGCGGCAGTCTCGTCGTCACCAACAGCAACATCACGAACAACAAGGCCAATTCCGGCACCGGCGGCGGCATCTACTTCTGGGGCGCCACCACGGGCACCGGTTTCACCATCACCGGAAGCACCATCTCAGGCAACTCGTCCAGCACCGGCGGCGGCGGCATCGTCCTCATCAACTTCGGCAGCAGCATGCTGACCATGACTACCACCACACTCTCCGGCAACACCGCCGGCGGCACTGGCGGCGGCGGACTCTTCGCCTCCGCCGGCACCACCAACATCTCCAACTCCACCTTCAGCGGTAACTTTGCCACCGGAGCGTCCGGCAGCGGTCTCGGCAACGGCGGCGGACTCTACATCAACGGCGGCACCCACACCGTCATCGGCTGCACCTTCTCCGGCAACAAGGCCAACCGCGAAGGCGGCGGCATTCGCAACGGCGGCACTCTCACCGTCCGCAACGCCACCATCACCGCCAACACCGCCCGTGCCGACAACGGCGGCCTCGGCAACGGCGGCGGACTCTCCAACTCCAGCACCGCCACGACCCTGTTCAACACCATCGTCGGCGGCAACATCAGCGTCCCTGCCGGGCCCGTCGAGGCGGACATCCAGGGCAACGCGCTCAACGCCGCCAGCAGCAATAACCTCGTCAGCGACCCTGCCAGCGCCGGCGGCCTCACCAACGGCGTCAACGGCAACTTCGTCGGCTATCCCATCGGCACGGTCATCAACAGCACCCTTGCCAACAACGGTGGCGCCACCCAGACGCACGCCCTCTTCGCCGGCAGCCCCGCTGCCAACACCGGCAGCAACGCCCAGATCGGCGGCGCCACCACTGACCAGCGCGGCACCGTCTTCGAACGCGTCAACGGCACTGTGGACATGGGCGCTTACGAAATCCAGAGCCTCTTCGTCATCAACACCAATGACGCCGGAACCGGTTCCCTGCGGAACATCATCGGCATCACGAACGACCAGCCCGGCGCGGAAACCATCAACTTCAACACCCTCGTCTTTGACGCCCCCAAGACCATCACACTTACCTCCGGAATGCTGGCTCTGACCGATTCGGTCACCATCAACGGCCCCGTTCAACCGCTGACCATCAGCGGCAACAACAGTGATGGAATTTTCCGCTATTCCGGATTCACCGGCAGCACGTTCAACCTCAATGACATGACCCTCACCAAGGGCAACCGGAGCTTCGGCAGCGCCATCGAACTCACCAACGAAACGCTCAACCTCACGGACGTGACCATCACGGGAAATTCCGGCAGTGCCGCCATCCGCACCTACCAGGGCGCCACCACGCTGACGAACGTGACGATCACGGGCAATTCCAGCAGCGGAAGCGGCGGTGCCATCGACTCGAACGGCAAGCTGACCATCGTCAACTCCGTCATCAGTGACAACACCGCGGCCAACGGCGCCGGGATTCACATGGGCGCGACCGTGGGCACCATCAGCATCACCGGCAGCAGCATCACCGGCAACACCGCCACCAGCCAGGGCGGCGGCATCCGCCTGAACTACATCGGCACGGGCAAATCGATCACCGTCTCCAACACGACGTTCTCCGGCAACTCCGCCGCCGACGGCGGCGCCATCCGCAGCCAGGGTGCCTTCGGCACTTTCAACATCTGGAGCAGTACGATCGCCAACAACACCGCCAGCGTCAACGGCGGCGGCGTCAACTCCTTCTCGAACACTGCCGGCCAGGTCTACAACGTCGAAAGCTCCATCATCTCCGGCAACCTGGACACCAGCGGCGGCAACTCGCCCGATTTCGAAAACAACAGCAAAATCACCGTCAACCGCAAGAATTCCGCCATCGGCTCTTCCAGCGGCCTCATCAGTGTCGATCAGGGGGGCAACCTCGCCTTCGGTACGAACCTCAAGCTCGGCGTCCTCAGCCAGGTCGGATCGCAGTTCGTGCAAATTCCCGCCACGGACAGCCCCGTCCGCGATGCCGGCAGCAACCCCGCTGCGGCTATCCTCGACCAGCGCGGCAGCGGT
>CAZNSL010000947.1:0-2691 GCA_964574975.1 uncultured Alcaligenaceae bacterium
CATCTGTACAAGCGCGACAAGAACTACATGCTCGACCGCGACCGCGACGACGGTAGCTTGTCGATCATCATCATCGACGAGTTCACCGGCCGCGCGATGTTCGGCCGGCAGTGGTCCGACGGCCTGCACCAGGCCGTTGAGGCCAAGCACGCTAAAGACGGCGTCCGCATCAAGCAGGAGACGCAGACGCTGGCGACCGTCACGCTCCAGAACTACTTCCGCATGTACAAGAAGCTCGCTGGCATGACCGGCACGGCCATGACCGAGGCCAACGAGTTCTGGAAGATCTACAAGCTCGACGTGATCGCCATCCCGACCAACAAGCCCTTGGCCCGCAAGAACCACTCCGACCTGGTCTACCGCTACGAGCAGGAAAAGTGGAACGCCGTCGTAGACGAAGTAAAGCATGTCCATACGACGGGCCAGCCGATCCTGATCGGCACGTCCACCGTCGAGAAGAGCGAGAAGCTCGCCGGGCAGCTCAAGCGCAACGGCATCAAGTACGAGCTACTCAATGCCAAACCGGAGAACGTGGCCCGCGAATCGGAGATCGTCGCTCAGGCCGGCCGCATCGGCGCGGTGACCATCGCCACCAACATGGCCGGCCGTGGCACCGACATCATCCTCGGCGGCAACCCGGAGACGCTGGCGTGGGCGCAACTCCGCCACGTCACCGACGAGAACGGCCGGCTCAAGTACCCGACGCGCCTCGAAATCCCCGAGGACGTGTGGAAGCAAACCGTCGATGCGATCGAGGAGAAGGAACAGATGAAGGCCGAGGGCCGTAAGGTCGTCGAACTCGGCGGCCTGCACATCGTCGGCACCGAGCGACACGACAGCCGGCGGATCGACAACCAGTTGCGTGGCCGATCCGGCCGGCAGGGCGACCCCGGTACGGCCCGCTTTTACCTGTCGCTGCAAGACGACCTGATGCGCATCTACGGCGGCGAACGCATGGCCGGCTTGCTCACGCGCCTCGGCATGCAAGACGGCGAAGCCATCGAGAGCCGGATGGTCAGCCGGCAGATTCAGAACGCACAGAAGAAGGTTGAAGAACAGCACTTCGAGGCTCGCAAAAACCTGCTCGAATACGACGAGGTCATGGACCACCAGCGGAAGCGCGTCTACGGCTTCCGCCAGCAGGTCCTCGACGGGCGCAACTGCAAGTTGACCGTCTTGGAGATGATCGACAAGCAGATCGCCGAGAACGTCGAGCGACTGATGGACGCGGAGTACGGCCCGTCGTCGTTCGCGGAGTACGCGGCCAACCGGCTCGGCGTCGAGTTCGATGCGTCGGACTTCAAGGGGTCCACCTACGAGGAGGCGGCGCGGTTCGCCCAGGAGCGGGCGATTCGCAACGTGCCGACTTTCGTGCAGGAGGCGATGGACGAGAACTTGCCGTCGGACCTCGAGGAGAGCGAGTGGCAGTGGCAAGCGCTCGCCAACCAGTTCAACCGCCGCTACGAGCTGAAGCTGATCGACCGCGACCTGAAGCGCGTCGGTCGCGATGAGTTGCCGGCGTTCCTGATCGCCGAGGCCGAGAAGCAGGTGCAGGCGGTGGATTTGAGCGGCGGGTCGAAGTACCTCGCCGGCGACTGGGGCGTCAAGTCGGTCGTCGACTGGGCGAACCAGAAGTTCCTGCTCAAGCTCGCGACGGAGGAGTTGGCGAACAAGACCGAGGCAGAGATCGACGCCCACCTCTCGGCCAAGGTGCGCGACGTGTATCGCTCGAAGGAGACCGATTTCCCGGTGCAGGCGGCGGTCGTGCGGTTCATGGGCGACAAGGGCACGCCGGGCGGCGGCGGACCGCGTTACGACCGGCAGGGCTTGTACGTTTGGGCGCGGATGCGCTTCGGCCTCGACGAGTTCGCACTACCGGAGGAGGAGTTCCGCACACAGTCGAAGTCGCGGCTCCAGGAAATCCTGCTCGACTTCAGCCGCAAGCAGTTCCCGAAGGTACCCGAAGAGGCCATCGACGAGAAACTCGCCGAGGAACTCGAAGGTGCGACCAAGTCCGAAGCCGAGGATGCGGCGGGCATCGCCCGGTGGTTCCACGAGACCTACGGCATCGAGGTCCCAGCCGAGAAGCTGACCGGCTTGACCGAGGACCAAGTCCGACAGGTGTTGTGGAACGCCTTCGACGAACGCTACCGCCCAGAGATGCGCGGTCTGGAGCGCAGCCTACTCCTCAAGCGGCTCGACGACTCGTGGAAGAAGCATCTCTTGACGATGGACCACCTGCGTTCGGGCATCGGCCTGGTGGGCTATGCTCAGGTGGACCCGAAGACGGAGTACAAGCGCGAAGGCATGAAGGCGTTCGACGAGATGTGGGTCGGGGTGCAGGACAAGATCACCGATGCGGTGTTCCGCATGGAGGAGGAGGACGAGTACACCGACGTGGTGAACTTCGTGGCTCACCAGCCGACGGCTGAACGGTTCAACGCGCCGCCGGCGCGGCCGGACGAGGGTCAAACGACGAACGCCGGCGGCGGCGACAAGAAGCCGGAGCCGATCCGCAACACGTCGGAGAAGGTCGGTCGCAACGACCCGTGCCCGTGTGGCAGCGGCAAGAAGTACAAGAACTGCCACATGCGCCAGCAGGCGGGACCGGCCGTCAAACGGTAGCGGGGGCGGGCAAAAACCTCCGGGCGCGGCCCGGGGCGCCGCCGCGGGGGGGGGGCCACGAACCCG
>CAZNSL010000948.1:0-2687 GCA_964574975.1 uncultured Alcaligenaceae bacterium
GGCCGTCGTGCTGGGGAACTCGGCGGTGGTCAACAGCTCGTCCGACCGGGCGCCGGCGTCGGGCTCGCTCGACGTGATGCGGCTGAACTGGGGTTCCTACCTGTGGATGCGCTGCTACAACAACGGCGCGCAGTTCCTCGACCGCGTCGTTGGGCCGAACCCAGACTGGCTGGCCCTCGAAGCTGCGGCCCGCAACGTGCCGGCCGGCTCCAATGGAGTCGGCGTGATGCCGTTCGTGCTGGCGGAACCGTCGCGCGGAGTGCATTCGCCGCGACTGGAATGGTCGGCCGAACCCGGCGACATCGGCGTCAAGTTCCGTGCGTCGCTCGAAGCGCTGGCGTACCTGATCGCCCTGGGCGTCCGCGAACACGAGGCGGCGGGGCAGGCCGCCAACCGCGTCAGCGTTTCCGGTGGCATCGCCAGAAGCGACCTGATGTGCGAAATCCTCGCGTCGGTCCTCGGCAAGCCCCTGTACCGGCTGGTGTCGAGCGAAGGCCCGGCTCTCGGTGCGGCCGCGGCGGCGCTGGCCGGAGCGGAAACCTACCACCGGAAGTCGGCCGGCATCGACGAGCCGTTCGCGGTGGCCGATGCGGTCGAGAGGATGGTGCGCTTCCGCGACACCGTCGCACCGCGGGCGGACTGGCGCTCAACCTACGAGGCGGGCTTGCGCGAGTTCGAGCGGCGGCTGGGGTGAGCGGTCACTTGCCCTGCGTCTTGACCTGGACGTTGGCCGCCTTGCCGATGGCGTCGAAGCGGACGATGAACTCCTGTTTGGCCGGCACTTTGAACTCCAGCTTGTCGCTCGTAACGCCGCTCTTCGACGCAAGAACCAGGTCGGACTTTTTGCCACCGTCGAGAGCCGCGTCCACGGCCGCCTGGTCCTTCTTCAGGTAGACCGCGACGTGGACCGGCTGGTCGGAGGTGACGGCGACGGTCACCAACTGGTCGTACTTCGGCGCGTCGATCGTGATGGTCGTGGTTTCGGCGGCCGCGACGGTGAGGCTACGGTTGTCGGTCAGGCGCGACTGGCAGCCGGCGAGCAGCGACAAGGTACAAACGAGTGCGATGTGTCGGAGCGCCATGGTGCGGTTCCCGTTGTCGATGATATCACGAGTCGTGCTTCAGCCCCGAAGCGGAGGCCGACGGCCACCGTTTCTGTCGTAGCCCGAAGGGTCGCCAGGGAACACCCCGCCGCCGCAAAGGCTGGCTCGTCAGCGGGGCACACCGACCGGCAAGCCGATCGCCGCGCAGCGGGCGCAATCGCCCAACGTGCATCCCGCTCCACTCGCGACGTACGATTCGCATTTTCCGCAGGATGGACGAATCGCGGGGTCAGCCGGCGCCCTGGTGACGCGAATCGGTCTTGACGCGTCGAGAAATTTTTCTGCGATTTTTCTTGGCCCAGAGGTTCGCAGAGGCTAGCATCGGCAGTGGTTACTTTCATCGTCCCAGATCGATCACCAGGAGTTCGTTCATGAGCAGTCTCCTCCGCCGCTGGTTCTCCGGCCGGCCCGCCACGCCGCGGACCCGCACGCCACGATCCCTGCGACAGCACATGATGCTCCAAGCCCTCGAAGGCCGCGAGACGCCCGCTACCTTCACCGTCACGACCCTTGCCGATGCCGGGGCCGGGTCGCTGCGCGATGCCGTCACTCAGGCGAATGCGACCAGCGCCGCCGACATCATCGACTTCCAATCCGGCCTCACGGGCACCATCGCGCTCGCATCCGCCCTGCCGCAAATCCGGCAGGAGGTGTCGTTCAACGGGCCGGGCGCTGGCAACCTGACCATCCAGTCGACCGGGGCCTTCCGCGTATTCCTCTTCAATATCGACGGGAAGCTCGCCAACGTCGCCGTCAGCGGCCTGACGCTCGCAGGCGGTACCGAACCAGCAGCCGGCCAGATCGGCGGGAACATCTTCTCCGATGAGAATCTGACCATCTCCGACTGCGTCCTCACCGGCGGTACCGCCACCTCCGGCGCTGGCGTCGGCACGGCCAACTATGCCGTCCTGACGATCCGCAACAGCACGATCGACGGCAATAACGCGACGGCCACCGGCGGCGGCATTCGCCTCGGCCAGTTCGGCTCGCTGTTCATGTCCAACTCGACCGTCTCCGGCAATACGGCCGCGACCCTCGGCGGCGGCGTCTTCCTCCAGGCCAACAACTCCGCGGTCATCGAGAACTCAACGATCTCCGGCAACACCGGGACCACCGGCGGCGGCGGGCTGTACACCTTGGGCCAGCCATACGCTAGCGGCATCACCCTGCGCAACGTCACCATCCACGGCAACCAGGCCCCGGGCGGCGACGGCGGCGGCATCTTGATCCAAGGCTCGGCCGGCCAGGGCCAAATCAATCCCATCAACCTCTCGAACGTCACCATCGTGAGCAACACGGCCGCGGGCAACGGCGGTGGGATTGCCCACCCGACCGGCGACGGCAACATCAACCTCACCTCGTCGGTCGTCGCCTTCAACACGTCGGCGGCGGCCACCAACGACATCTTCTACCTCGGCAACGGGACCATTCAGGCGAACAACAGCCTAGTGAACGACCAGACGGGCATCTCCCTGGTCGGCACCGGCAACCTGGCGGCGGGCACCGACCCGCAGTTCGTCGGCGGCACCACCCCGACCCTCGCCAACAACGGCGGCCCAGTGCAGACCGTCGCCATCGCGTCGG
>CAZNSL010000949.1:0-257 GCA_964574975.1 uncultured Alcaligenaceae bacterium
CGGTTGACGTTGGGCGTGTACGGCGGCCCCCACGGCTGCACGCGCTCGCCGCTGGCCTCCATGTAGACGTGCATGTCCTTCAACTCGCCGAGCATCTCATCGAGGACGCCGACGAAACCGGCCTCGGTACCGGCCGCGATGGCGCGGGGCCGGTACTCGACCTTGAGCGCCGGCCAGTCGATCTTCTTCAGGTCGAAATGGCTGTAGTGGCGGTCCATGTCGGCCCAGAGGGCGTCGAAGGCGACCGCCAGGACGTC
>CAZNSL010000949.1:267-2687 GCA_964574975.1 uncultured Alcaligenaceae bacterium
CCCTTGAGCGTCGCGTGCGGCCGGCCGACGAGTTCGAGGTCGTACTTCGCCCCGGCCGGCACGGCGACCTCGAACGCGCCGCCCGGCTCGGTGGCGTAAATCTGCTTGAACGACGGCCCGCTAACGAGAAACTCGTACCGACGCTTTTCGGGCGGCACGCCGCTGTGGCGCTCGGCCGGGCTGGGCGGCACGTCGACGGTGCCGGCGATCGGCTCACCGCGCGCGAGGGTGAAATCGCGGTTGATCGTGCGGCCGGGCGCGAGCGTGACGACATCGACGCCGTCGAGCATGCGGTCGTCGAACTGGACGAAACCTTTGGCGCTGACGACGAGGCGCTTGATCTTGACGGTCGCCCCGGCCTCGAAGGCGAAGGTAATGCGGTAGGAGCCGTCGGCCCCGGCGGCGACGGGGTTGACGAGTTGGCGGGCGCGGCGGCCGTTGGTCTCGGAGTGGTTGACGGAGACGGTCGCCCCGGGGACCGGCTTGCCGTCGGAGTCGCGGACGACACCGGCGAGATGTCCGTTCTCGGCGGCAACCGCCGGCGCGACGCCGAGCACGACGAGGAGGAGCGGGGTGCGGAACATACCCGTTAGGGTAGCGGCGGCGGATCACTCGGGCGCAGCCTGTAGCCGAGTTACGGCACCGTCGCGCCGAAGCGGTTGCGGAACTGGCTGAAGTCGAAGGCGTTGACCACGCCGTCGCCGTTGACGTCGAGCCAGTCGCGGTAGGCCGCATCGCCCTGAGACGAGCCGAACGCCGGGCGCAACTGCGCCAAGTCGAAGGCGTTGACCGTTCCGTCGCCGTTCGCGTCGCCGAACAGGCGATACAGGCCGTTCGCCACCGATCCGGTCAGCAGGTAATCGTCGCCGCCGAGCGCGTTGCCGTCGCCGTCCAGCGACAGGCCGCCCGACGAGACCTGATTCGCCCGCACCACCACCGCGTAGCGGCCGTCGGCCAGGGAACCGAACTCCGTCTCCGCGCCGGCGAAGCCGGTGAGCGTCACCACCGTCACGCCGTTGACTGCGGCCGCCGTGGCACTGAAGGAGCCGACATCCGCGCCGCCGATGCGCGTCACGGTGAATGCGTCGGCCACCGGGCCGGCGAACGTCACCTGCGCGTTGAACGTCACCGTCAGGCTGGTCACCCGAGAGCGCTGGACCACGTCCGACTGGCCGGCGTTGGCCTCGACCTCCGTCACCTGCGGCGACAGTAGCAGGAAGTCGGCGACGACCGGCAGGTGGTCGGCCACCGTCGTCAACAGGTTCAGCGCCTGCGTGCGGTTGGGCAGGCCGGGCAGGGCGGTGTTGCTCGCGGAGTTGATGTTGCCGTTGACCGGGACCGAGCCATTGTTGCCGAAGGTGTGGTAGCTGCCGGCGGCGTACTCCAGGCCGAGGCCGTCAGTCAGTTCGTTGCTCTGGAGGATGAAGTCGAAGCGGTCGTCGAGACCGCCGCCGGTCAGACCCGCGGGCGGGTTGACGGCCGGGGCCTGAGTGAAGATGTCGCGGAACGACGCGGTGTTGCTCCAGTTGCCCGGCCGGTTGACCGGGTCGAACGCCTGACCCGGCCCGGCCGACAGGAATTGCTGGAAGCCGGCCTCGTCGCTGGTGTAGGTGTTGAAGTCGCCGACATAGAGGATGGCCACGCCGTTGCCCAGCGCGTCGGCATCGGCGCGGATGGCGTTGGCCTCGACGAGACGGCGGTGCTGGCTCGTCGTGTCGGTATCGGCCTTGGCGTGCGAGTTGTAGAGGTAGAAGTCGGCGGCCGCGGACTGGCCGAGCGGCCGAAGACGGTAGCGCATCGTCTGCCGCGGCTGGCCGGAGGTACTGGCGGTACCGATGGCCGCTTCGCCGATCAGTTGCAGTTCGGTCGTGTTGTAGACGATGCCCTGGGTGCCGGCGCCGGTCGAGTTGCCGTCGAGGGTGCCGCGGGCGTAAGTACCGGCACCGTAGATGCCATTGAGGAGGTTGACGACATCTTGCGAGGTCGTCGCCTGGCTCTCGACTTCTTGCAGCGCGAAGACATCCACCGGACCGGACCGGCCGGCGACGACCTCGTCGCCCATGGCTTGCAGTAGAACGTCCAGGCCGGCGCGTGGGGCTCCAGTATCGGCGGTGACGTTATAGCAGACGATGCGAAGGACGCCGGCGGTGGGCGTGTCGCGCGACTCGAGCGCTTCGAGCCGCGGGCGGCAAGCGGTGCGGTGCAAGAAATGTTCCTTTTGGGGGGAGGCCCAGGGAACCATCACTCTATCGTAACATCGAGCGGCCGTCCAGCGCGCCCGCTTGGCGGGCCGGCTTGCCCCGCTTATGCTCCTTCTACGTCGCGACTCCCCCGGATTCGAGCGTCCCCAAGAAGACTTCGACTGCACCGGTCGTGCTGCTGGCGGCCGGGGTCGCGGTGGCCGCCGACTGGCCGCAGTG
>CAZNSL010000950.1:0-2685 GCA_964574975.1 uncultured Alcaligenaceae bacterium
CGACGCAATGAACGTGGACGCCCCCCGCAACCAGTCCGGGGGCCGTCGGGTGTTACAGCAATAGCCGCGGGGGCGGCTCAGGCCGCCTTGCGGCGACGGAACTTGGCCAAGCCAGCGGCGACCGCCAGCCCGCACAGGGTCATCGTGCCCGGTTCGGGGACGGCGGCAGCGGTGATCAACAGGGCGTCGCCATCGTTGACGGTGCCGACGGTGTTGAACCCGGCCTGGATGAACGTGCTAACGCCTTGGATGCCGACGGTGGCGCTGCCGCCCGTATTGGGACGCGGGTTGCTCGTGCTGATGTAGTTCATGTTGATGTTGCCGGTCGCCGAATCGAAGACCACCTGGTAGGTGACGGTATCCGTCGCCGTTCCCCCGAAGAAGGGCACGTTGTTCCACTCGAGCGTGGTCGTGGTGCCCGCGTTCAGTTGGGCCAGCGTACCCGTCGCGCCCGCCACGTTGAAGTTCGCGTCGTCCCAGAAGCCGGCGACTACCGGTCGACCGCCCACGGAAGCAATACTCAGGTCCTGGTTGGTGAACCCCGTGTTGACCGCAGTGAAAGCGATCAATCCGTTGGTCGAGGCGTTCGCCCCGTTGAAGACCGTGCCGTAGTAGGTGAACGGCGCGGCGAAGGTGAAGGCGAACGACGAGTCATCGCCGGTCGTGGTGAGCACGGTCGTACCGGGATCCCCGATAATCGACGTGAACGTGTTCCCGGTCGTCCGGTTCATATCGTAGAGACCGTCCGTCCCGATGAACTGTGCCCGTGCCCCCACGGGCAGCGCAAACAGTGCGGCCGCGGCGGCTAGTAACCAAGTTTTCCTCATGTCCAATCCTCCCTGGAGCGAGTCGCTCCGACTGCGAATGGAAGTGACGAGCGAGCGACGACAGTTCCATTCGGCCCGTCGTCTCCGGCAGCGCGAATCTCTCGGCGATCGCTTGCGACCCACGGAGAACTTCAGTTCCCAAGGACCGTACCGTCTGCGTCGAGTCTGCCGGTTGCGCGATCTGTTGTACTTGCAGCAGAATCGCACCGCAACAAAAAACTCCTCAAAATCGTAGAATCCGTAAAAAACGCTACAAGCCAAAAAAGAAGCGTCTCGTCCCACTTCGAGTCCCGTTCGTCCCAGAAATTGCCGGTTTGTTGCGGGTCGAGGCATACTCGCAACTGGACTCGCGATTCCTTTTCGCAGCTCCGCTTTCCCGTCGAAGGTCCGCTGCACGCGACGACGACCCGCATCGTCCGTTTGCCGCACGGATGATTCCGAACGGCTTCGCTGTCCCAGTCACCCCCGCACAATCGTCAAAAGTCATACAACCAACGCCGACGACGTAACGGGTGGATGTCGCACCCGGCCCGTCCACGACCTCACCGGAGAACAGAAGGAGATTCGTTCGTGACACTCCCAATCCCTTGTCGGAGACGGCCCTGGATTTCTGTCGCAACCGGTTGCGCACTGCTGCTGGTCCTGGTCGCACCGCTAGCGTCGCAGCCACCGGCCAGTAAGGGCAAGACCAGCTACGATCAGATCGCGCCCGCCCTCGTCGGCCAGACGACATTCGCCGCGATGATGGCCAAGGACAAGGCCGACAAGCCCGGCGTCATGGCCCGGCACATGGCGCTATTGAGCGAGCGCTACAACCTGACCGGCCACGCGCACGCCAAGGTCAAGATGACGCGCGGCAAGCCGATCCAGGTCGGCCCGACCGCCAAGCTGCCGTCGGATCTCACCTTCGACAAGCTGGCGCAGATGTCGCCGGAGGAGATCCGCGACAAGGGTCTGTTCCCCAAGGGCTACCTGCCCCTGCCGCACCCCAAACACGCGGCCGGCGGCATGCTCTTCCCGCAGCACCAGATCAAACAGTTCCCCCGCCTGGAACGCTTCGATGTCGACTTCGACATTCCCGAACACTTCCTGGGCGAGTTCCCGCCGGCCATCTTCCTGACCACACGCACCGACCTGGGCGACGTGTCGCAGGGCAAGGTCGTCACCTTCGACAACTTCCAGGACATCTTCCGCGGCATCCTGAACTCGAAGGACCTGGAGGGCCTGCGGCTGTTGGTGACGCAATTCCCGCAACAGCAGTTCAATGCAACGGCCGACCGCAAGACGACCGACCCGAACGGCATGTTGGGCGTGGCGTGTTTCGATTGCCACGTCAACGGCCACACCTCGGAGGCGACGCACCTCGTCGGCGACATCCGGCCGCAGGAACACCGCCGCCGCATCGCCACGCCGAGCTTGCGCGGCGTCAACATCCAGCGGCTGTTCGGCTCGCAGCGGGCCTTGAAGACCATGGAGGACTTCACCGAGTTCGAGCAGTTGGCGGCGTACTTCGACGGCGACGCCGTGACCGGAATGGCGAAGGGCATGCACCGGCCCGACCGCGCCACCCACGTACACTTCATGGCCGAGTTTCAAGCGCTACTCGACTTCCCACCGGCCCCGAATCTCGGCTGGGATGGCAAGCTGAACCCGCGGAAGTTCTCGCCGGATTCGCTGGAGATGAAGGGGCAGGCGCTGTTCTTCGGCAAGGCCCGCTGCGCCGAGTGCCACCCGGCCCCGTACTACACCGACAACACGATGCACAACCTGCAAGTCGAGCGCTTCTACAAGACGCAGACGATCAACGGCATGGTGGCTACCGCCCAGGGACCGATCAAGACGTTCCCATTGCGCGGCA
>CAZNSL010000951.1:0-2684 GCA_964574975.1 uncultured Alcaligenaceae bacterium
TGACGACCACGCCGTTGGCGACGACGGTCGGGGCGGTGGCGGACTGCAACTCGAACGCACCGATGTCGGTGCCGGCCCCGCTGGTCCGCACGAAGCCCGCCCCGCGCTGGTCGGTGGTCAGGCTCGCCGGGTTGGAGCCGACGTTCGAGAGTGGACTGGTGGTCTGGAGAGCGACGGTCTGTGTCGGCCCGCCGTTGTTGGCCAACGTCGGTGTTGCGCCGCCGACGAACAAGGGGTCGGTGTTGGCCGCCAGGTTGCCGCCGTTATCGGTGATCACCGTGCCCGTCTGGTCGCGGATCAGGCTGGTGTCGGCCGTGACGGCTCCGGAGACATCGGCCGCGACTGGATCGGTGTTGAAGGCGACGACACTGCTTTGCAGCGTCACCACGCCGACGCCGGCACCGAGCCGCGAGATGCCGCCACCGCCAGTCGTGGACGTATTGCCGACGATGGTGCTGTTCTGCACCAGGAGGCTGTTCGGGTTAGTCGCGGTATCCGTGACGGCAAAGTCGATGCCGCCGCCAGTCGTGCCAGCGGTATTATTGGCAATCGTGCTGTTGCGCACGGTAAATGTGCCGAGGAGGTTGTCGCTACCGTAGAGGTAAAACCCGCCGCCGCGTGTGGTCGCGGTGTTACCCGATACGGTGCTGTTTTCCAGGACGAGGGTGCCGCCGTTGGCGAAGTAGATACCGCCGCCCGACCCGCCGAAGCTGGTCGGCACGCCGGTCGCCGAGTTGCCGGAGATCGTGCTGTTGCGGACGGTCAGCGAGCCGGCCCCGCCGCCGTTGCCGGACGCCACGGCGATGCCACCGCCCTCCGTGCCGGACGTGTTGCCGCTGATGTTGACGCCGTCGAGCGTCACCGTCTCGTTGAACATCAGGATGGCACCGCCGTCGCCACTCGTGCCGCCACCGACAGTGCCAGTCGGGTTGCCGCCAGTCATCGTCATGCCACTAATGGCGACGTTCTGCGTGCCGGGGGCGTTGACGTTGAAGATGCGGAACTGCGTTGCGGCCCCGGCGTCTCGCTGTACCGTGAGGAGGCCAGCTCCCGGCCCGGTGATGTTGACGGCATCCGCGACCCGCAACTCGCCGGAGGTGAGGCTGATGGTCCGGGCGACGTTGAAGAACGTCGGGTCGAAGGCGATGGTATCGCCGGTTGTGGGGAACAAGTTGACGATGTCGAGGGCCGCTCGCAACGAGCCCGTCCCCGAGTCGTTAGCGTTCGTCACTGTGATCGTCCCGCCGATCATGACGCGGATTTGCCCCAGCGGGCCAGCAAGGACCGGATTGCCCGACGTATCGGTCACTGAGTTGGCGAGCATCGACGCAAAGTAGACCCCAGTCGATCCCGCGGTGAACGATCCGCCGCCGGGGCCGGTGATGCTGTAGGTCGCCGTCCGCGGCGTGCCGTTGGTGTTGTTGTCGACGCTCACGAACGACGCCACCTGGTCGTAGCCGTTCGGTCCGGTGACGCGGACATCGTTGGCCCCGATCGTCGAGACGTCGATGCCCGTATCGTCCGTGTACGTGACCGTGAAGGTGTACGTTGCTGCCGTGGCCGTTACGTCGGGGAAGGTGCCATTGGCCGTCGGCGTACCGGCAGGCAGGAACTCGAATGCCCCGATGTCGGTCTGCAAGACTTCGCGCGGGAAGCCGGGGCCGCGCTGGTCGGTCGGTAGGCTCGCCGGATTCGAGCCGGCGTTGCGCAGCGGGCTATTCGACGCGATCGCTATGGTCTGAGTCGGGCCGCCGTTGTCGGCCAAGGTCGGTGTCGAGCCGCCATTGAACAGCGGATCGGTTCCGGCCGCGAGGTTGTTGCCGCCGTCGGTGATCGTCGCCCCGGCCTGGTCGCGGATCAGGCTAAACGACGCCGTCACCGGCCCGGATACGTCGGGAGATACCGGATCGGTGTTGAATGCGACGACCGAACTGGTGAGCGTAATGACTCCGACGCCGGCGTTGTAGCGGTAGATCCCGCCGCCGCCGCTCGTGGCCGTGTTGCCGGTAACCGTACTGTTCTGCACGGTGAGCGTGTTGTTGAGCGTACCGCCCTGGACGAACGCGATGCCGCCGCCGAACAGCGCGCTGTTGTTGGCGATCGTGCTATTGCGAACCGTGAACGTGCCCAGAGCGGCAGCAGCGTACATGTACATGCCGCCGCCGCGGGTCTGCGACGAGTTACCCGTCACAGTGCTGTTTTCCAATAGGAGGCTTCCGCCGTTGGCGAAGTAGATGCCGCCGCCGCCGCCGACGAAGCCGCCCCCGGCAGTGGCCGAGTTGCCGGAAATCGTGCTGTTGCGGATGAACAGCGAACCAGCCCCACCGCTGTTGATCGAGGCGACGGCAATACCTCCACCTTCCGTGCCTGACGTATTGCCCGACATTACAACGCGGTCGAGAGTCACAATATCGTTGAACATCAGCAGACCGGCGCCGTCGCCGGTGGGCGCGCCGCCACCGGGCGTGCCGGTCGTGTTGCCGCCGGAGATCGTCATGTTGGTGAGGGTGACGGCGGCTTGAGCGCTGGGGACATTGATCTCAAACACGCGGAACTGCGTGGCGGCCGCCGCGTCGCGGCTAATCGTCAGGAGGTTCGCACCCGTCCCGGTGATGGCGACGGCGTCCGTAATGAGCAATTTGTCGGAGGTAAGGCTGATCGTGCGCGGCACGTTAAAAAAGGTC
>CAZNSL010000952.1:0-2021 GCA_964574975.1 uncultured Alcaligenaceae bacterium
CAGCGAATCGGTGCCAGCCGGCACCGTCGACGGCGAGAAGCCCTTCGACGCCGATGCCGGTGCCGCGACGACCAGCGTGCCCTGGATCGCGACGAGGTTCCTGATCGGATCGCCGGCCGGCGGCGTCCCGACGACGCCGTTGACGGCGATCGTGTTGACGCGGCTGCCGGTCGCCGTGTTGTTGAACGTCTGGACCGGGAACGTGACCGTGCAGCTCGCGCCCGCGGCGAGCGAGCCGCCGGTGAACGTGATCGTGTTCGAGCCCGCGTCGATCGCCGCGGTCATGCCGCAGTCGTTCGTGGGCGCGGGCGAGGCGGCGAGCTTGACGCCGCCGGGTCCGCCGCCCATCGTCGAGTTGACGTTGTCGACGAAGCCGAAGCTCGTGAGGGCGACGCCGCTGTCGTTCTTCAGGACGACGGTCGCGAGGCTGCCCTGCCCCTGGAACACGGTGCCCGGGTTGAAGGACTTCGTGCCGGTGATCTTGCTGGTGGGCTGGACGACCAGGGTGGCGGTGACCCTCGGGTACGGGAACGCGCCGTCCCAGGTGCCGGCCAGGATCTCGTTGACGAGCGGGAGATTGGTCGTGCCGGCGTTGGTCGCGGTCACGTTGACGCGGATCGTGCACTGGGCCGGGTTGGCCGAGTTCGGCGCGGCGACGAGCGATCCGCCGGAGACCGCGATGCTCGTGCCGTCCGGATTCGCAGTCACCGAGAACCCGGAGGCGACGGTCGAGGTCGCGTACTGGCAGTCGCCGGACGCGAACGCCGGTTGCGCCGGGTTGGCGATCTTCATGCCGGCCGGCAGGCTGTCGGTGAACCCGATGTTGTTGAGGACGCTCGCCGAGTAGTTGCGGACCGTGATCGTCAGGAGCGACGTGCCGTTGTTCGCGATCGTCGACGGGCTGAACGACTTGCCGACGTTGGCGCCGGTCTGGCGGTTGATCTGCGCCGAGAACGTGGCGTTGGTCGGACCCTCGTAGGACGTCACCGCGCCCGCCGGGATCGCGTTGGTGATGTTGCCCTGCGCGTTGACGGTCGGGCTCTCGGCGACGACGTCGAACTTGACGTTGCAGCTCCCGAGCGCGGGAATCGTGCCGCCCGCGAGCGTGACGCTCTTCGCGCCCGCGACCGGGACGAAGGTTCCACCGCAGGTCGTCGACGCGTTCGGCACCGGCGCGACGATGATGCCGCCGGCCGCGATCGGGCTGGTCGGGTGCGTGGTCGACGGCAGGTAGTCGGTGAACGCGACGTTGGTGAGCGCGATGCCGTTCGGGTTGTTGAGCGTGATCGTGACCGACGACTTGCCGCCGGTCGGGATCGGCGTCGAGTTCTGCGGCAGGTAGCCGTGGACGAACGTCGGGTTGAAGCCCTTCTGGCCGATGATCGGCGCGAGGCCGGTCACGTTGAGCGTGGCTTCGGCGGCCTGCGAGTTCGGGCCCTCCGACGAGGTCACCTCGCCCGCGGGCACCGTGTTGATCAGCACGTTCGGCAGCGGCACGACGACGTCGAAACTCATGTTGCACTGGCCGGGCGTGGTGCCGACCGCCTTCGGGATCGTGCCGCCGCTGAACGAGACCGACGTCGCGCCGGGCACCGCGGCGAGCGTCCCGCCGCAGTTCGTCACGATGTTGGGCGCCGGCGCGACCTGCATGCCGGTCGGCAGCGCGTCGACGAACGCGAGCGACGTCGCATCGGCGATGTTGTTGTTCAGGAAATAGAAGGTGACCTTCGACGGCTGGCCGGCCGCCACTGCATCGGGGGTGAACGTCTTGTTCACGTTGATCGCGGCCTCCGCGGGAGCGGCGAGCGCGAGCGCGGCCGCGCAGGCGCAGGCGAGGCGGGCGAGCGGGCGGCGCAGGTTGCGGCGGGACGGGCGTCGAGTGGAAGCGGCGGACGGCGAGACAGGACGGTGCATGGCGACCCAATCGGCTGGCGGTGAATCCCTCGCCGGGTCGTCCCTCCCGGTGTCGGCCGATCAGGCCTCCACCGTGCCTGCTGCCCGGGGATGCCGGACGCGGACGG
>CAZNSL010000952.1:2031-2326 GCA_964574975.1 uncultured Alcaligenaceae bacterium
TTCCCGACGTCTCGTTCCGGCCTCCGCTCACGTCCAACAACGCCCCGGGGCCGGGTGCCGGTGCCCCTACCCGGGGCGCCGGCGCGGCTTCGCGGCTCTCTCGGCCGCTGAAGTCGTGCCGATGCTAGCAGCGCACGCCTGATCGAGATTTCGTCGAGAAATAGGCCATAAGACATTGATAATAGTAAATATCCACAAAATGGACGTTCATGACCACCAATCCCGCGTCGGCAGCAAGTGATTGATTGAACTGGACAGCCCGGCGTCGGGCCGACGAGGCGAACGGCGCCGGCGT
>CAZNSL010000952.1:2336-2683 GCA_964574975.1 uncultured Alcaligenaceae bacterium
GCGTCTACCAGCCCGGGCGCGCGTAACAACGAGGTTGGCGCAATCTGCGTACTACAGGAAAATCACGCGAAGCGTGCGCTCACACTGGAGGCGACTGTCTGCCGTTCGTCGGCCGCGGCGGGCGACTGTTGCGCGGATACGACATCGTCATAGGACGATGGAATATCCCCCCAATCCTCGTGGAAATGGACGACCAGCCGGTCCGGGAACCCGATGCCGTCAACAAACTGTGACATGCCAGACCGCACGTTCCCTGAAATTCGCCGCTCATCGGCCGGAAACGGCGCTGCATGGCGACAATCCCGCCCGCGTTGCGCTAGTGCAACGCAGCAACACTCAGTCCGGCG
>CAZNSL010000953.1:0-2676 GCA_964574975.1 uncultured Alcaligenaceae bacterium
CACGGCCGACGCCGTCGCCTCGCCGAGGGCCGAACCGACGACGTTCGCGATCGCCTTGCCCGTCGCCGCCGCGGTCGCCTCGCCCGATGCCGAGCCGACGCCCCGGCCGATCGACGCCCCGACGCCCGTCGCGAGGGCGGCGCCGTCCGCCGAACCCGCCCCCCTCGAGAGCGACGCCGAAACCGCCGTCGCGGTCGCCTCGCCGGTCGCCGTCCCCGCCCCGCTCGTCGCCCCGCCGGCGCCCCCGAGCCCGGCGAGCCAGATCAGCCGGCCCGTCGTCGGCCGTCGGTAGATCGAGAACGGCGACTCGTGGAGCCGGATCGCCTCCTGGTGCGACAGGGCCCGATTGGCGTAGCCGAACTGGTAGACCCGCCAGCGGTCCGACGCCGACGCCAGCGAGAACGCCCAGAGCCCGGCGAACCCGATCTTCCACGTCGTGGAGTCGGTCGCGAAGTACGGGCCCGCGAGGGCGGTCGGCCCCGAGACGAGTTGGCCGTTGTTGTAGACGCGGAGGTCCGACCCGTCGGCCGTGAAGACCGTCGTGTACCGGACGCCCTCGACGAACGCGCCCCCCGAGAACGACGTCGTCGCATAAGTGAGCGACGTGTTCTGGACCGACCAGTCGTACTGGCCGGTCCAGCGTCGCAGGACCTGCTGGGCGTCGGCGGTCCCGCTCGAACCCCACTGCCCGAACAGGTCGCACGCGAACGTGACGTCGACCGTGAAGTCGTGGCAGACGACGACCGAGAACGCGGGCGCCCCGTGCAATTCGGTCGGGGCGGGGTGCGTCCAGTAGTTGTAGCCGCCGCCGACGACCGCGCCGACCCGCCCGAACCGCCCGAGTTCGAGCGTCGGGGCGCCCGACTGGACCGTCAGACGCGACCCTCGGACCAGGTCCGCGTCGGCGAGCGTGTCGAACCGCCAGAGCCGCGTCAACGACCGGGCGATCGGGTCGCTTCGGTCGAGCGGCAGGCGTGCGTCGGGCTTGTTCGGCGAGTGCGACCGGAACACGGCTCAGGCGGCGGTGTAGTAGATCGGGGTGATGTTGAGGTAGTGGTTGGAGCCCGTGCCGTTGAGGTTCACGCCCGAGGAGTGCGTCGCGAAAACCACGAACTTGCGCGGACAGACGCCGCCGAACAGCGAGGCGACCGACACGGGGCCGAAGTCGTAGCTGACGTTGGAGGTCGTGTTCGTGAGCATCGCCGCCGCCAGTCGGCAGCAGCCGTGCTTCACAAAGTCGTTGGTGATCGTCTCGGCCGAATCGGTCCCGTCGAAGACGTCGGGCCACACCGCGTCGTCGATCATGCCCACGACGTGGACCTCGATCGTCCCCGGGTTGCCCGTGGGGCTCGTCCCGGTCGTGATCCGGCCCGCGAGGAGATAGTCGTCGTACTTGTTCGTCGAGTTGTCGACCGCGGTCGATTCCCGGCCGGCGAGCAGCGTCGAACTCGTCGCGAGCGACGCAAGCGTGATCGTGACGGCCGAAGACGCCGCGTAGTTGATCTTGAGGTCGGGCACGATCGGCTCCTGCTACGTCAAGCGCTGCGGGCCTGGGTCACGTCTTGATACGTCAGCGAGCCCTCGAACGTCATCGCGGCCGGGCTCGCGAACGAACCGGCCCCCGTCGCGAAGAGCTTCTCGGCACGGGTCGCCTTGCGGAGCGAGACGACGGCAAGATGGTTGCGCTGGGCCGCGCCGCCGGCCCCGGAGAAGATGTCGGTGAACGCCTGACGGACGTTGGCGGCGGACGGGTTGATGAAGCCCCGCTGGAACATCCGCGACCACGCCTCGCGCTCCCCGACGCTCCGGTTGATGAACGCGGTCCACGACCAGTTGGTCGTCGCGTTGCCGTTGGCGACGTCGACGCCGCTGGAGTCCGTGTACTCCGACTCCGACACCCGCGTCCGGTAGACGTAGAACGAGGGCGACGCCTCGGCGTTGTACACCGTGGCGATCGCCTGATTGTTGTCGGGCGTGTTCGCCAGGCCGGAGAGCGACGGGTCGGCGTCGATGTCGTTCTTCAGGGCGGTCAGTTGCGAGGGCGTCAGGGACATCGGTCGCTCTCTCTCAGGACTCGGTGATGGTCGTGGCCGTGGTCAACTGCGGCGTGACGCCGTTGGCGATGACGATGTTGGGCGAGATCGTGCCGTAGTAGAGCACCTTCCCCGTCCCGCTCGAGGCGGTCCCGACGGCGAAGTGCGTCGCGGTCTCGCTGCCCCCCGTGGCGGCGGGGCACGAGATCGTGGCGACCGGCGAGACGCTCGAGCCGGTGACCGTCCAGCCGCCCGTGGTCCGGGCCACCGCGGTCCGGGCGTAGCTCGTGTAGGCGCACTCGTTGGTGGTCTGGTTGCCGCCGACGTTCGGCGTCGCGGTGTGGAGCGAGACGTAGAGGTTCGTGAGCGGCGACGACGCGGCGTTGTCGGCGAGGTTGCCGATCGCCGTCGCGTTGAAGACGAGTTTCAGCCAGTCGTTGTTGAACGTCGACGATTTGGCGGGCATGACGCCTCCTTACATCGGGATGCGTGGCTGCGATGGGGTTGGTCAGCGGCGGCGGAGTCGGGGCGTCGGCCGGAAACGCGGGCGGCGCCAGCGGACAGGCAGCGGGTTGCGGGACGAAGGCGACGTGGCGGACCACGCCTTGACGGACGAGTCGAGGGACACGAACGCGGCGTTCCA
>CAZNSL010000954.1:0-1612 GCA_964574975.1 uncultured Alcaligenaceae bacterium
AACCCCTTGAAATCGACGTGCAAGACGGTGCCGCCGGGCACCGTTTCCAACGCCTTCGCCAACTTCGGCAGACGGAGGTAAGTCGCGGAACCTACCAGCACCAGCGTCAACCGACTACAGGCAGCGTCGCTCCGCCGGCGAATGCGGAGCCGCGAGAACGTGTGGATTAGTTTAAGGGCCGACAGCCCGACGCCGAGCAGCACGCCCGCTAGTAAGTCCACGGAGACCACGGTAACGGCTGTGGCAACGCAGATGAGGCCCTCGCTCAGACTCTCCTTCCACAGTTCCCGAATGGCGCAAATCTGGATCAGCTTGATGCCGGTCACCACGAGAGTTGCCGCGAGGGCCGCCGTGGGGATCAGCCGCAATAACCCCGGCATCGCCAGTGCGAACAGCAACATCCAGACGCCGTGCAAAACCGCCGAACACCGGGATCGAGCGCCCGCCTGCACGTTGGCGGAACTGCGGACGATCACGCTCGCCATCGGGAGTGCCCCAAGCAACCCGCACAGTGCGTTCCCGACTCCTTGAGCCGCCAGTTCGCGGTCGTAGCGGGTTCGAGGCCCGGTGTGCATCTGATCCACCGCCGCCGCTGTCAACAGCGTCTCGGCGCTGGCAACGATGGCGACCGTAGCTGCCAATTGCCAAACCATCGAATCGCCCAGTTGGCTAGGCAGGGACGTGAAGTCGAACAGCGTCACCCCCGAGACTAGGCTGTCGAACTCTACCCTCTGAATCGGTAGCCCGAGTAGGCTGGTCGCGGCCGTGGCCACGACTACGGCAACGAGGACTCCGGGAAGCGCGCTTAACTTTCGCGGTGCCAGCGGCCCCCACAACAGCAGCACGGCAAGCGTCAGCAGGCCGATAAGAGCCGCGGAAAGGTGTTCGGGGTGTCCCGGGTGGCCGTCGAAGATGTCAATTAACGCTGTTGGGATGCCCGCTAGATTCGCGAGCGGCAGGCGGGCGGGCGAGTCATCGACGGAGACGTGGAACTGTTGGGCGAACAACACGACACCGATTCCCGACAACATGCCGAGGATGACGGCAGGCGACACGGCACGGAACCACTGGCCGAGCCGCAAGACTCCGGCTGCGATCTGAATCAAGCCCGCTAGGGATACGACGACACCCAGCGAGGCAAGTCCGAGTCGATCTCCCACGCCTAGGAGGATCACGATCAAGCCAGCGGTCGGGCCACTGACCTGTAGGGGACCGCCGCCCAACACTCCCACCAGGATTCCGCCCACGATCGCAGTGACAATCCCGCCGGCCGTCGGAACCCCGCAGGCTCTGGCGATGGCTACGCACAACGGCAAGGCCACGGCGAACACGACCAGCGAGGCAGGTATATCGTGTTTGAGCGCGGCGAACCACTTTGGCCGGATGTTGGCAGACGGGGCCTCCGGTAACTCAACTTCGGCTGGCAAGTGCGTCAATGCCACAGGGGACGGCAGCACAGCGTGGACGACCGGCATGTCGATCAGTGGGCTGAAGGCTCCGGCCTGCAGGTCGTAGGCCAAGATTTCGCTCGTCTCGAACCGCAGAACCCAGGCGTGCAACCGGACGGTGCCTGCGGCGAGGCGCAACCCATCGCCACGATCGCGACGCCGAC
>CAZNSL010000954.1:1622-2676 GCA_964574975.1 uncultured Alcaligenaceae bacterium
GTCCTGCACACCGGGATGGGCTGGCGGCAACGGCGGGGTGTTTCGCTAGGTTGTTGACTTGCAACAGCGCGTTCCGCTCCACCGCCTTGTCCCAGAGCGCGTCGCCGCGGAGGTCGGGGTGTTCCCGTTCGATGACGGCCTTCGTCTCGGCGGCGTGGGCAAGCCACTCGCGCGTCTTGGTCAGTTTCCCGCCCTCCTCGTGGTGGAGAATCGCCCCGACAGCACCGCAGCAGTAATGGCCACAAACGATGATGTCCGGCACGCCGAGCGCGACGACGGCGTACTCGATGGTGGCTGCTTCCCCGCTCGGCGCGTCGGGAGGCGGCACAAGGTTGCCGGCGTTGCGGGACACGAACAAGTCGCCGGGGTCGGCCTGCATCAGCGTCTCGGGGAGGACCCGCGAGTCCGAACAGGTGATCAGCATGGCTTGGGGTTTTTGCCCCTTCACGCTGCGCTCGAAAAGCTCGCGCCGCTCCCAGACGACGTTCGCCTGAAAGTACCTCAGCCCGTCGATCAACTTATTCACGGCGGCCTCCCTGCCGCGCGGCCGCGGCGTTCGGTTCGACATTCGACTCCGTCCGCAAAAGGGCCGGCGTCCGTCGCACGGCCTCGCGCGGGCATCGGCCGCTGCCGCCGTCAGCGCGTGCGTCGGCGACATCACCTCGCGTCCGGCTTTTCATCCTTGTCCTTCCGGTTCGCGTCCGGCTTTTCGTCCTTGTCCTTCTGCGGGGCAGGCAACTCGGGCGGTTTCACGTCGGCTGCCGGGGCGCAGGGCGGCCACTGCTCTTCGAGCGCCAGGCCCGACAGCGTGCTGGCCGCCCGCCAGGCGTCGCCGAGCGCCCGCACGTATTCGAGGTTGGCCGCCGCGATCGCCCGCTGCGCCTCCAGCACGCGCAGGTACTCGAACGTCCCGCCCTGGTACGCCCGCAACGACAGCCGGTACGCCTCCTTCGCCTTGGGCACGATGCCCGTGCGGTAGCGGTCGGCGCGCTGCCGGGCGGCGGCGAATTCGCGGAACGCCGTGGCGACGCGCTCGGCCAGGTCGGTCTCGACC
>CAZNSL010000955.1:0-2675 GCA_964574975.1 uncultured Alcaligenaceae bacterium
CGAGCGTCTGGGCGCGGAAGTCGCGCTGACTGATGGTGCCAGTCTGGAGGAGGAACTGGTCGGCGAGGGTACTCTTGCCGTGGTCGATGTGCGCGATAATGCAGAAGTTGCGAATCTGGCTAGTCGCTGGCATTGGTCGTGGGCGGGTGGGATTCCGCCGCGCCCCTGGATGTCGGGTGTCACCGCACGCCGTGTCCGTGCATCGGAAGTTTAGCAGTTCGCGCTGCCACTGAATAGGGCAGCGCCGGGCCGCGTCCAACCAATAGAATGTCCCGTGCCTGACCGGCCCGTCCTTGGGCCACTTACCGTCGCCCGAGTTATTTGGAGACGTGCATGGTACGCTTTGCTTCCGCCGCTGCCGCACTGTGCGTGGCCGCCACCGTGTCCCTCGCCGCCCCACTCAAGGTCGGCGACAAGGCCCCCGTGTTCGCTGGCCTCGAGGCCGTCGATGGAAAGAGCTACTCGTTGGCCGACCTGAAGGACAAGGACGTGGTGGTCGTTTGCATCACCTGCAACCACTGCCCTATGGCGATCAAGTACGAAGACCGCCTCGTGAACTTCTACAAGAAACATTGCGGCGACGCGAGCAAGGTGGGCATGATCGCCCTGTGCGTCAACACCGGCGAGGAAGACAGCCTGACCAAGATGAAAGATCGGGCCAAGGAAAAAGGCTTCCAGTTCCCGTACGCGGCCGACCCGACCCAGAAGATCGGTAAGGAACTCGGTGCGAGGACGACCCCGGAATTCTTCGTGTTCAACAAGGACCGCAAGCTCGTCTACAAGGGCGCATTGGACGACAGCAACGACGCCTCCAAAGTCAAAGTGAATTACGTTGAGGAAGCGGTCAAGGCAGCGCTCAAGGGCGAGATGCCGGCGAAGACCGCTGTGCCGGCCCGTGGCTGCGGCATCTCCTACAAGTAAACCAACCGTTGCACGATTCGAACGGGCGGCCGGCCTCCTGCGAGGGCGGCCGCCCTTTTTTCTTCGCCGGAGGACCGCCATGTTGAACCTACGCCGCGCCACTTTGATCCTGGCATTCGCCGCCGTTGGCTGCACGGTCAGCACACCACCGCCCCCTGCCAAGTCGTTGCCGGTATTGCCGGTCGCCAAACCTGCCACAACGGCTGCACCGGCCGACATTGAGCTCCGCGTCGTCAAGCTGCCACAGTGGCACGCGGCTCTCGACGCACTCAAGGGCAAGGTCGTCGTCGTGGACGTCTGGGCAACCTTCTGCGGCCCGTGCGTGAAGAAATTCCCGCACTTCGTCGAGTTGCACGAGAAGTACGCCAAAGATGGACTGGCCTGCGTCTCACTGACAGTCGATTCCATCGACGACCAAGGGAAGGCCCTGGAGTTTCTCAAAAAGCGGAAGGCGACCTTCCCGAACTACCTGATCGACGAAACCACGGAGGAATGGCAGACGAAGCTCGGCATCGGCAACCCACCGCAGGCGCTCATCTACGACCGTACCGGCACTCTCGTGAAGAAGTTCCCGAATGACGATGGTCAGGAATACAGCTTCGAGGACGTGGAGAAGGTGTTCATGCCGCTACTCAAAAAGTGAAACGACGACGCCCCGCCGCGGTCGCTGCGGCGGGGCGTCGCAAGCTGACGGTAATCTCAGATCGCCGTCGGCAGGGCGTGGACCAACTGGATCGGCGGCATCGGGGCCACGCGGTCGGTGGAAGTCCCGGTCGGCGTGCCGTACACGACCGGCGTTGGCGTGCCGGACTCGTACAGGTCGCCGCCCTGGTACACGGCCGTGAAGTAGCGGTACGCGCGGCCGTTGCTACCAACCCGTAGCTGCGCCACGCCGTTAACCACCGGTACAGTCGCCAACTGCGTGCTTCCCTCCATGAACGTCACCCGACCGTTGGCCGGAGGCGCACCCGGAGTCAGCGGCGTCACCGTGAAGATGAACGTGGAGAACCCGTTCGCCGGCGGCTGCGGTGCAATGAGCGTCATCGACACGGGGTAGCGGATCGAGTAGTTAACGCTCGGCGACGAGATGTCGTTGAACGCCCCGGTACCCTGGAAGACGGCACGGAACGTCCGCGAGCCGTAACCGGTCGTGCCGGTCCAGACTGCCCGGCCGTTGGTGACCTCGACCGAACCGAGCTGATTCGCGCCGTCGAAGAACACCAAACGCCCGGTCGGCGATCCGCTTCCCGCGTCGCGTGGTGTAACGACGGCCGTCAGCGTTGCCTGGCCGTGTCGCCCGTCGACCGTCAGGCTCGTCGTCACGTCCACGCCTCGCACCGTGACGTAGGTCGCTCGCGAGTTGCTGCCGGAAAACCCCGGTATTCCCGCATAAGTGGCGGTAATCGCGTGTACGCCGCGCGTGGCAAATGTCGTGGATAGCGTCGCAATGCCGTTTGTGACCTGCGACGTGCCGATGACGGTGTTCCCGTCGCGGAATGTCACCGTCCCACCCGTGGCGGTCGCGCCGGTCGCCAGCGTCGTAACGTTGGCCGTCAATGTGATCGGCCGGCCCACATTGATCCTCGCCTCAGAAGAAGTCACCCGCACGCTCGTTGCCGACCGCTGGTTGGTGGGAGGGGTGATCGTCACGGTACGCGCGTCGGTGACGCTGTTCATGTACATGTCAGACCCGGTGAAGCTCGCGGTGATGGAGCGCGACCGCATTACCCTTCTCCTGGTACCCCGGCGGAAAG
>CAZNSL010000956.1:0-2673 GCA_964574975.1 uncultured Alcaligenaceae bacterium
CTGAGTGCTGAGTGCTGAGTGCTGAGTGCTGAGTGCTGAGTGCTGAGTGCTGAGTGCTGAGTACAATTCGTCACAGCACTCAGCACTTGCGATACTCTGAAGTGGGGTAAGTCGTGAGCGGCCGCGTCGAGCGATTCGAGGACCTTATCGCCTGGCAGAAAGCGCGGGCGCTAACGGCACTCATTTACGAGTACACGAAGTCCGGTGAATTTGCCCGCGACTTCGGGCTCGTCAACCAGATTCGACGTGCGGCGGTGTCCGTCATGTCGAACATCGCCGAAGGGTTCGAGCGCAATCGCCAAGCCGAGTTCCACCAGTACTTATCGGTCGCCAAAGCGTCGTGCGCCGAGGTGCGGTCTCAGCTCTACGTCGCCCTCGACGCGGGATTCATCGACGAGCCGCGCTTCAAGCACGCGTTCGGCTTAGCATCAGAAGTTGGCCGCGTCATCGGCGGACTGCGTGCGGCCGTCGCAAGGAACCTTCCGTCGGTCCCTACTCAGCACTCAGCACTCAGCACTCAGCACTCCTAATGCTCGCCAAGCTCAACACCTTCGCCCTGGTCGGCATCGAGGCGGCCCCCGTCGAGGTCGAGGTCGACGTTTCGGCCGGCATCGCCAAGACCATCGTCGTTGGTCTGCCGGAACTCGCCGTCCGCGAAAGCGTTCACCGCATCGAACGCGCGCTCGCCAACCTGCGCTACGAGCGGCCGAAAGGGCGCGTCGTCATCAACCTCGCGCCGGCCGACCTGCCGAAGTCGGCCGGCGCGTTCGACCTGCCGATCGCGCTCGGCATGCTCGTGGCCACCGGCCAACTTCTGCCGGAACAACTGGCCCAGAGCGCGACGGTCGGCGAACTGGCCCTCGACGGCTCGGTGCGGCCGGTCAAAGGCGTACTGTCGATGGCGATGGAGGCGAAGGTCCGCGGCGTGCGCCGGCTGTTCGTGCCGGTGGCCAACGCCCGCGAGGCGGCCGTCGTCGAGGGCGTTGACGTGTTCGGCGTCGCGGCGCTCGGCGAGGCGGTTGGATTACTGTCGGGTCAGATCGTCGTCGAGCCACTGGCGGCCGGGTCCGACGGCGTCTACGAGAAGCTGAACACCTACGACGTGGACTTCGCCGACGTGCGCGGCCAGGAGTTCGCCAAGCGTGCCCTCGTCGTTGCTGCCGCCGGCGGGCACAACTTGCTGTTCATCGGCAGCCCGGGGACGGGCAAGACGATGCTGGCCCGACGGTTGCCGACCATCCTGCCGCCGCTGACGCCGGTCGAAAGCCTGGAGACGACGCGCATCTATAGCGCCCTCGGCCGGCTGCCACCGGGCGAGGCGCTGGTGACGACCCGGCCGTTCCGCTCGCCGCACCACACGATCTCCGACGCCGGCATGGTCGGCGGCGGTCACATCCCCGCGCCGGGCGAAATCTCGATGGCCCACCACGGCATTCTGTTCCTCGACGAGTTACCGGAGTTCAACCGCCGTAGCCTGGAAGTGCTGCGGCAGCCGCTCGAAGAGGGCCGGGTGACGATCTCGCGGGCGCTTGCCTCGTCAACGTTCCCGGCGAACATCGTGCTGGTCGCCAGCATGAACCCGTGCCCGTGCGGCTACCTCGGCGACCCGCGGCGCGCGTGCAAGTGTTCTCCGCCGCAGATCGAGAAGTACATGGGCAAGATCAGCGGCCCGCTGCTGGACCGCATCGACATGCACCTGGAGGTGCCGGGGGTGCCGTACCAGGAGTTGAGCGCGAAGGCCGACGGCACCGGCAGCGCCGAGATGCGCGAAAGCGTTGCGGCCGCGCGGGCGGCCCAGCGGAAGCGCTTCGGTGGCGACGGCCCGGCGCTGAACAGCCGGATGACGACGCGGCAACTGCGGCGCTACTGCGCTCTCGACGTGGAGGGTCGCGGGATGCTGCAAGCGGCGATGGACGAACTGGGCCTGTCGGCGCGGGCGCACGACCGCATCCTGCGCGTAGCCCGGACGATCGCGGATTTGGAGGGGTCGGCCGACATTGGGCAGGGTCATTTGAGCGAGTCGATCGGCTACCGCACACTCGACCGCCGGCTGTGGGCGAAGTGACGGCAACGACCGGTTGGCACAGCCACCCGTGCGGTCCCGGAGGGCGAATCCGATGGTCGCCAGGTCCGCCCGGTTCGTCGCTGCCGTCGCCGAACGACGGCAACTCGCAGGGGCACAACCATGAAGGTCCTCATCGCCGACAAGTTTCCCGACACCGGACGGCACGCCTTGACGCAGGCCGGCATCGAAGTGGTCTACGACCCGGACCTGACCGCTGCCGCGCTGGCCGAGGCCGTCCGTTTGACCGCCGCCGACGTGCTGGTCGTCCGGAGTACGAAAGTGCCCGCGGCGACATTCACGGCCGGCCGCTTGAGTCTCGTCGTCCGCGCCGGCGCGGGCTACGACACAATCGACGTGAAGGCCGCCTCGGCCCGCGGCATTTACGTCACGAACTGCCCCGGCAAGAACTCCGTCGCCGTCGCGGAACTGGCCTTTGCGCTGATGCTAGCGCTCGACCGGCGCATCCCCGCTAACGCCGCCGACCTGAAGGCCGGCCGGTGGAACAAGGCCGAATACAGCAAGGCTCGCGGCCTGTTCGGGCGGACGCTTGGCCGCGTCGGCCTGGGCCGCATCGGCCCGGAGGTTCTCCCTCGGGCCAACGCGGTCGG
>CAZNSL010000957.1:0-2672 GCA_964574975.1 uncultured Alcaligenaceae bacterium
CGTTCCCGCGAGCCTCCCACTCGACGCGTAGAACCGAGTAGGCGTGCAGGTCCACAAAGATGCCGCGGTGCAACGCGGCCGAGCGGAAAGTTCCCTCGCGCGTCATGCCGAGCTTTTCCATCACCCGGCCACTCGCCGCGTTGCCGGTCATGTGGTGGGCTTGCACGCGCTCGACTTCGTAAGTGGCAAAGACGTGGGCGACGAGCGCCTGCGCCGCTTCGGTGACGTAGCCGCGGTTCCAGTACGCTTCGCCGATGGCGTAGCCGAGTTCCATGCAGCGGTTCGGCAGCGATGCCCAGCGGCATCCGATCGTCCCGATCAGCGCGCCGTTCTCCTTGAGAACGATGCCGAGTGGGGCAGGCACCCCTTCGAGGTAGCTGCCGCGGGCGTACTCGCCGACGAACGTCAGTGCATCGTCGATCGTACGGTGTGTCTCGAACAGGGTGTAGCACGTCACGTTCGGGTTCGAGGCGTACTCGAACACGGCCGCGGCGTCGCGCTCGTCGAGCGGGCGCAAGCTCAGACGCTCGGTTTCGAGGACCGGCGGCCGCCATGTCGGGTCGATCACGGGTCGTACTCCTGTCGCACGGTAGGTTGTAGAGACGCGCCGGCCGAGCTTGCGGTTCGCCCGCGGACCCGCTACCGAAACCGTATGGACCACGACGAACGACTTTCGATCGACGGCCTCTGCGACCCGGCGTTTCGCCGCGTTCGCGCCGAGTTCGAGCGCAACGTCGCGGAACGCGGTGAGGTCGGGGCGTCTGTCTGTGTAATCGTCGGCGGCCGGACGGTCGTGGACCTGTGGGGCGGACTGGCCGACCGCCGCGCCGGCACGCCGTGGCAGCGCGACACGCTCGTATTGGTGTGGTCCTCGACGAAGGGTGCGACGGCGCTGAGTGCCCACATCCTCGCGTCGCGCGGGCAACTCGACTACGACGCGCCGGTGGTGCACTATTGGCCCGAGTTCGCTGCCGGGGGCAAGGAGGCCATCCCCGTTCGATGGCTCCTCGACCATCAGGCCGGGTTGCCGGTCGTGCGCGAACCGTTGCAGCCTGGGGAACTGTACGACTGGAAGTCGGTGACGGCGAAGCTTGCGGCCCAGGAGCCGTTCTGGGAGCCGGGCACGCGACAGGGTTACGCGGCCCAGACGTTCGGGTTCCTGATCGGCGAATTGGTGCGTCGCATCGACGGCCGCGACATCGGGCGGTTTTTCCGCGACGAGATCGCCGGTCCGCTCGGCCTCGATTTCTGGATCGGCTTGCCGGACGAACTCCACGCCCGTGTCGCACCGACCATCCGGCCCGACGTGCGCCCGCCCGGCGAGCCACCGTGGAAGTTCCTCGTCGAGGCTCAGCGCGAGCCGGACAGTCTCGCCGGGCGGGTCTTGCGCAACACCGGCCGCTTCGCCGACGCGCACGACCACGACACGTCTCATGCATACCGCGCCCTACTGCCGGGACAGGGTGGAATCGCCAATGCCCGCGGCCTGGCTGGATTGTACGCTCCGCTCGCTGCGGGGGGCGGATCGCTGATCGACGCCGGCACGCTTGCCCAGATGGGCCGGGTCAGCTCGGCGACAGCTTGCGACGCGGTGCTGTTGATCGGCCTGCGGTTCGGCTTGGGATTCATGATGTCCTCCGACAACCGCCGGGCGGGGCCGGGGGCGACGGACAGCATCATCCTGGGCGAGTCGGCGTTGGGTCATGCCGGCATGGGCGGTTCGCTCGGTTTCGCCGACCCGGCCGCGGAGCTGTCCTTCGGATACGCGATGAACAAACAGGGCCGCGGTGTGCTGCTCAACGAGCGTGGGCAAAGTCTCGTGGACGCCACCTACGATTCGCTCGGCGGCATGCGGTGAACGACGTTCCAAGCGCCGGATGCGTGCGGCCCGCTATTTGCTAACAATGGCGTCGACCGTGATCTCTACCCGTGGAGGATGAAGCGATGTCGGTGAAACCATTGCACAACGATTTGTCGGTCAAGACCCGCGAGGCGGTCGTCAAGCACCTGAACCAGCACCTCGCCGACCTCAGCGACCTGTATTCGCAGACCAAGCAAGCTCACTGGAACGTCAAGGGACCGAACTTCATCCAGCTCCACAAATTGTTCGACGATCTCGCGGCAACGATCCTCGAATTCGTCGACGTGGTCGCCGAACGTGCGACCGCCCTCGGTGGCGTCGCGTCGGGCACGACCCGTATGGCCGCCGCCAATTCGCGTCTCGCCGAGTTCCCGGACGGGCCGGTACAGGGGTTGAAGGCTGTGTCGCTGTTGGTCGAGCGTTACGCAGCTGTCGGCAAAACTGTGCGCAAGGGCATCGACGAAGCCGACGAATACTGCGACAAGGACACGGCCGACCTGTACACGCAGATGAGCCGCGAAATCGACAAGAGCGTCTGGTTCCTCGAAGCGCACCTACAAGGGGAGTCGTGACGCAGCGGAACGAACGACCCCAAGGACGAACGTCCTTGGGGTCGAGTGGAGGCGGCGGGAATCGAACCCGCGTCCCTGTCGGCCGAAGGGCCATACCGTCCAAGCGGTTACGGAAACTGCCACAAATCCCTTGGCCCATTCCTTGGCCCGCGAATCGCAAAATGACCCCGACCTGACTGCCCTCTTGGCCCTGTGGCCGCGGTTGCCGGACGGCGGCCGCAAGCTGCTGCGGCAGACGG
>CAZNSL010000958.1:0-359 GCA_964574975.1 uncultured Alcaligenaceae bacterium
TGAACACCAACAACTCGGCGCTCTACACCGGGCCGACGCCAGCGGCCGGCGAGACCAAGGTCGTCGAATCGGTCGGGTTCCAGAGCACGCAGGGAACGGGCAACGTGCCGTTGACGGTGTACTGGTGCGACTACCTCGGCTTCTACCCGCTGATCGACGGAGACGACAACGAGATCCAGTCGTTCGCCAACACCGCATCGCTGCCTCGGTACTCCTCCGGCGAGGGGGTCCGGGCCTTCCTGGTGACAACGTCTCCATCGACGACGAACGGGACTGCGACGCTGATCTACACCGACTCGGACGGGACGGCGGGCAAATCCGTCACGTTCGGAGTCGCGGCATCGTCCAACCTTGGCGCG
>CAZNSL010000958.1:369-2671 GCA_964574975.1 uncultured Alcaligenaceae bacterium
CAACAGGCAGGGATCCACGGTCGCGGCCAACACGGCCGGACCGTTCATCTACCTCGCGTCAGGATCGAATGGCATTCGGTCCTGTGAGTCGATCCAGTTTCCGACGGCGATCGGCGGGTTCCATGCTCTCGTCCTGTGCCGACCTCTGTTCTCGCAGATGATCCGCGAGGCTTCGACCTGGACCGAGTACGACTTGTATCGGCACTACGGAATGCACCTTCCCAGGCTGTACGACGGGCACTTCGTCCAGCCCATTTTCATCACAAGCGGCACCGGCAACCCGGCAACGGTTCGGGCTCGGATGCGCGTGTATTGGGGGTAGACGATGGGCTTCACATCGACCGACGACATGGTGTCCGAACTCACGGCCGGCAAGTCATGGCTGTGGGTGTGGAACAAGATCACCGGCGCGTCGGCGTATACCGCCGGGCGGTGGTACGACTTTTCCCTGCTCAACGGATCCCCCATCGCCAACGCCTTCAGCGGTACCGCCCTGGCGTGGCAGACGATGGCCGACACCAACGGTTTCGGGATCTGGCACGGCGGGAACGTTTCCACGGACACGAAGCACCTTCTGTTCCTGTCGGCGGTGACCGGGGTAGCGACCGGTGTCCCCGGGTACTTCCTGCTGGTCGACATGCAAGGGTACTGGCCTGGAATCTCGAACAACTCGGCGGTCGCCCAGAACCTGACCGGTACCCCGACGCTGCGCTACACCAACGGCGTTGGTCTGCGGCTCTTCTGGGTCCAGACCTCGGCGGCTGGCGCGACGGCGCAGAACATCTCGCTGTCCTACACCGACCAGGACAACAACACCGGCAACACGATGCCGGTGACGGTGGCGATGACCGCGTCGGCGATCGTCGGGCATGTGTCCCACTCCGGCACCGCCGCGAACAACTACGGCCCATTCCTGCCGCTGGCGTCCGGCGACTACGGCGTGCGGAACGTCGCTTCGGTCACGTTCTCGGCGGCGAACACCGGCACCGGTGCGCTCGTGCTGGCTCGGCCGATTGCCGAGGTCCCTGTGGTCACGGCCTCGGTCGAGGGGGCGCGCGAGATGGTCAACCAGATGATGAGCCTCGAGCGCATCTACGACGGCGCGTGCCTGACGTGGCTCTACTTCGCCGGGGCCGCCACGGCGGCGAACACCAATTTCTTCGGCGTTTCTAGATTCGGGTGGGGTTGATGCTGATCGGCAACGGCGCATTGGCTCATCGGTTCGTCGGCGCGTTCCGCGGCAACGCCGCGCACGCCCAAGACCAGATCGCTTGGGCGAAGCATTCCGACGCGAATGCCGCCATGACGACAGGAGGGTTGTCGAAGGTATTCGGCGGGCTTCCGTCAGGGTATCGGCACCCGGGCGCCTTCCTGTTGCCGCTCTCGAATGGCGCTCTCGCCTCCCGCATCTCAGCGGACGGGAGCCTGACAGCGACCATCATCCCGGCGCGCAACATGGATGCCGCCCTGGATGGGCTTGGGGACATCACGTCCGCCAACCTGGGGCTGATCGTGTCTCTCGTGGCGGCACTCACCGGCGACGGGACCGTGTCTGTGGCGTCGATCGTGGGGGTCATCGCCGCCGCCTCGGACTTGAGCGGGGCTGGAAGCGTGAGCGCGAGCTTGGGAGCGCTGGCCGGCATGGTCGGCGCGCTTTCGGGAAGCGGCGACGCCTCCGGCTCTCCGAACGCCTACGGCGCCATGTCTGCCGACATCCTCTCGTTCGGCGACCTGACTCCCGAGAACATCGCCAGGACGATCATGGGGTACGTGGTCGAGCGATTCGGCGCCAGCGAAATTGACCTCCTGTCGGCGATACGACTGATGCTCTCGGAGTCCGCCGGCAAGGTCTCCGGGGCCGGGACCGCGACCGAGACCTTCCGATCGGCGATCGACCACAAGGACCGGATCGTGGCGACGGTCGATGCCTCTGGAAACCGAACAAGCATCACGCTGGACACGGACGACTGACATGGCCGGGAAGCGCTACAAGGGTGGCCGGTACTACAACGCGAGGTTCTACGCCTCGCGCTTCGAGGGGCCGAACGCCGAACTCGAGGGTCTGGTCGCGGACTCGGTCCTCCGGTTCCTGTCGACGTCGGCCGAGCTGACGACTCAGGCGGCGAGCTCGCTCGAGGCCGCTTCGACCATCTCGTTCTTGGCGGGCGCCGAACTGACCACGCAGCCGGCGCAGTCCGAGCAACCAGGGACAGGGATCTCCCGCGAACCGGCGATGTTCTCGCTTCGCCGCGGAACAGAAGTCGAGGAACCGAGACGGCGTAGGGCGCCCAAGCGCAACCAG
>CAZNSL010000959.1:0-2668 GCA_964574975.1 uncultured Alcaligenaceae bacterium
ACGCCAGCGAACTCGCGTCGTTCGCGGTCCCTGACCAATCCGACACGCGCTTCATCGGCGACCAGGCCTGCTGGCTCACCCAGGCGGGGCAGCTCGTACGGGTAGACCTCAGCACGAGGCAGCGGAGACGACAGCCGCTCGTGAAGGGGCAGACTGTCGCGCTCCTGAGGGGCGGGCACTACATCGCGGCGCGGTCGGCGGACGGTGTCCACCTATGGGACGCCGGGAGCGGGCGGCGCCTCGTCGCGCTGCCGGTCAGCGCAGCCGCCTATGCGCTCTCAGCAGACGTGGGCATCGCCGCGGTCGCGCACGGGGATCTCATGCTGTGGGACGTCCGCCGGCGGACATGCCTGGCGCGGGTTTCCGGTGACGCGCCGTTCGTCTCGTGCCGTTTCATCGCCGACGGCAGGATCGAGGCCGGCTACGAGAACGGTGGCCGGCACGTGTTCGCGGTGCTGGGCGCGGCGCAGCCGGCGGGCTGAACGCTACCGCCGCGACGTGCGCCCCGGAATGGGAATGCCGCCGTTGGCCTCGCGCACCCGCTTCCAGACGCGCTGACCCACCTTGTCCGCCTCAGCGACCAGTGCCGCTTCATCCAGCGTCAGCACCTTGCCGGCTCGCATGACGAACTTCCCATCCACCATCGACGACTCCACGTCGGACGGCTGTCCGTTGTGGATCCACGTGGACAGGATCCGTCCGCTCGGCACCAGGTGCGCCTTCTGCGTGTTGACGACGATGAGGTCTGCCTTTTTGCCGACTTCGAGTGAGCCGATCGTCTTCGACTGACGGACGGCCATCGCGCCGCCGAGCGTGCAGTCCTCGAAGATGTCCTCGGGCTGCGGCAGGAGACCCGGCGTCGCGTCGTTGCGGCGCATGCGCTCGGTGATGAGGCCGACGCGCAGCACCGTGAAGACGTCGTTCGTATTGTTGTCGGTGCCCATGGCAATCGTCGCGCCCGCCGCGCGGAGTTCGGGAATGGGCGGGTTCGCGCCGCGGTTGCCGGCCATGCCCGGCTGGTGCGACACGATCGTCTTCGAGCGCCCGAGCAGGGCGATTTCGTTCGCACTGACGTAGCGGCAGTGCGCCGCGATGAAGCGTGGACCGAGGAAATCGTGCTTCGCCATGTACTCGACCGGCCGCAGGCCGTGCCACTTCACCATGTAGTCGGCTTCCCAGGTGCTCTGGTTGGTGTGGATGGTGTAGCCGAGATCGTGCTTCTCCGCGAAGTCGCGAACGGCCTTCAGCAGATCGCCCGAGCAGTTCTCGGCGTGCGCCACGGCGGGGAAGACGCTGATGCGGCCGTTGTCCTTGCCGTGCCAGGCCGTGTGCAGGTCAGCGATGCGCTGCATCCCGTCCTCGCGCAGCTTGGCCGAGTACGTCGGCTTCTCGCTCTTCGCAAGGAGTTCCGCGGACATGACGCCGGCTCCCTCGCGGTCGTTGAACGATTCGGCGAACACGGTACGCAGGCCGACGTCGGCGACCGCCTTCGCCTCGCGCGCAATGCCGCCGACGTTCTCGATAATCGTCGTCGTCCCTGTCTTCAGCGCCTCGATCATGCCGATGACCGACATCAGCACACGTTCCTCCGGCGAGAGCAGGCTGTTGGGCGAGACGGCGAGCGTGAGGCTGTTCGGGAAGCCGAAATCCTCGTTGAAGCCGCGCTCGATCGTGGCGTTCAGGTGCGAGTGGCAGTTGATGAGGCCCGGGAAGATCGCCTTGCCGCGCCCGTCGTAGACGTCCGCGTTCGGGTACCTCGGCTGCAGCTGTTCCGTCGGTCCGATCGCCGCAATCACGCCGTTCTCCACGACCAGCGCGACGTCGTCCAGCTGGCCGGCGGGTGCCTGCAGGGTCGTATGGGTGAAGAGAATCGGGCGGGCGGCCGCGGCTCGCGGCGGCTGCGCCTGTGCCTGGACGCCGGACGATTCGAGAAACAGGGCGGCAGCGCCTGCTCCGGCTGTGGCAAGGAGCTGGCGGCGGGTGAGTTCGGGTGTTGGGCTCATGCGGGAACCTGTTCGGTGATGTGTCCGTTGACTCGGAGCCGGCCTCGGGCCGTCGCTGGGCGACCCCGGCTGCCGGATCGGCGTCGTTCGCCTCAGCAAGCGGCCTGCCTGCCTCATCGCTAGTCTCTCCGCGGCGATGCCCGGTATTCCAGCGGGAAATCGCGCATCTGGACGGCCGTGCGACCGCCGCGGCCAGACACAAGTGTCGAGGCGGCCGCCCGCTCCTACAAATCCGCTGAACGCCGGGCCAAGATTCTGGCGGGCACGGTCGGCCAAGTGGCTATAGTTTGCACAGGGTGGTGCGCATGCCGGCGTGGTGGTCTGGTCGGAGGAAGCCGGGGAATCCGGCGGTCGGCATTCGCCGCGCCGGTACCGCTGCGATTGCCGTTGCCCTCGTCGTCAGCTCCCTGGCGGTCGTCCAGGCGCAGCGCATCTTCTCCGGCTTCTACGGGTTCGCGCCGCCGAAGTTTCCGACGGCCACGACCTACGATGGCCAGTTCAACTTCTGCCGGGCTTACTTCGACAGCGACCGCCGCGAGAAGCAGGGCTGGGGCACCGACTATCCCGGGGCCGACCTGAACTTCAGCACCCGCCTGGCGGAACTGACCCCGGTCCAGGTGCGGATGCGCCCCGCCGAGCAGGGCCCCGACCTGCCGGATGCCGTC
>CAZNSL010000960.1:0-2667 GCA_964574975.1 uncultured Alcaligenaceae bacterium
GAAGACCGGGCCGCGCACGAACTCGAACTCGCGTCGGCCGCCGGCCGTGTCTTGCAGGATGTCGGTGCCGGTGATGTCCATCGGCATCAGGTCGGGCGTGAACTGGATGCGGCTGAACTTCAGCGACATCGTCTCGGCGATCTTGCGCACCAGGAGCGTCTTGGCCAGACCCGGCACGCCCATCAGCAGCGCGTGCCCGCGGGCGAACAGGCACAGCGCCAGCCGTTCGATGGTGTCCTGCTGGCCGACGATAACGCGGGCCAGTTCCTTGCGGAGGCGGGCGTAGGTATCGCGCAGGTCGTCGATGGCCTGCACGTCGTTGTCGCTGAGGGAGTTCATGGACGCTCGGTGGAGAACGGGCCGTGGAGGAGCGGGCGCAGTCTAGCCGCCCGGCGGCCGGGCGGCCAGTCGTCGGTGCGCCGTGCGACGGCGATACGGCGGGGTGCGGGGCCTCTCCCGACGGCGGCGGCGCAATAGGACGACTACACCGCCCGCCGACGCGAGACCCGCCATGCCGCTCCGCCGTACCCTTGCCGCCCCCGCGCTTCTGGTCCTGGTCGCTGTCGCCGCCGCGGGCGACGATTGGCCCGCCTTCCGCGGCCCGACCGGCGACGGCCACGCCGCCGCGGACGCCCATCCGCCCACCACCTGGAGCGAGACCCAGAACGTCCGCTGGAAGACCGAAATCCACGGCAAGGGCTGGTCGTCGCCGGTCGTCCTCGGCCGACAAATCTGGATGACCACCGCGACCGACGACGGCAAGGCCCGCTTCGCCGTCTGCGTCGACCGTGACACGGGCAAGGTCGTCCACGACATCAAGGTCTTCGACGTGCCGGAGCCGGAGTTCGTCCACGCCTTCAACAGCTACGCCTCGCCGACGCCGGCCCTGGAACCCGGGCGCGTTTACGTCCACTTCGGCAGCGTCGGCACCGCCTGCCTCGATGCCGCCACCGGCAAGACGCTCTGGGAGCGGCGCGACCTGCGCTGCGATCACTTCCGCGGATCGGGCTCGTCGCCGATCCTGCACGGCGACCTACTGATCGTCCCGTTCGACGGCTTCGACCAGCAATACGTCGTCGCGCTCGACAAGCGCACGGGCCGCACGGTCTGGAAGACCGACCGCAACACCGACTACCCCAGCAGCGACGGCGACTGGCGGAAAGCGTACGCCACGGCCGCGGTGCTACCCGGCCCCGGCCGCGAGGAGCTGGTGGTGCCGTCGTCGCACGCGGCGGTGGCGTACGACCCGGCCACGGGCCGCGAGCTGTGGCGGGTCGTCACCGGCGGCATGAACGCGGCGTGCCGGCCGTTCCTCGCCAGCGGCCTGGTGATCCTGACCAACGGCATGGGCGGCCTGTCGGCCGTGCGGCCCGGCGGCAGTGGTGACGTGACGGCCAGCCACGTCGTCTGGAAGGCGTCCAAGAGCGTGCCGACGCGGTCGACGCCGATCGCGGTGGACGACCTGGTGTACTTCGTCCACGAAAGCGGCGTGCTGACGGCCGTGGACGCGGCAACGGGCAAGGAGGTGAAGAAGGTGCGACTCGGCGGCGACAACACGGCATCGCCGGTGTACGCGGGCGGGCACCTGTACTTCTTCGACCAATCGGGCCAGGGCCACGTCGTGAAACCGGGACGGGACTTCAAGATCGTGGCCGCCAACCGCCTCGCCGAGGGCTGCATGGCGTCGCCGGTGGCGCTGGGCGGGGCACTGTTCGTGCGGACGAAGACGCACCTTTACCGCATCGAGGGGCCGGTGATGCCGTGAGCCGGCGAGCGGTTGAGCCCGAAGCGCCAGCGAGGGATTTCGATGCTCCCTCGCTGGCGCTTCGGGCTCAACCGCTCGGCTCGCGGCGTCACGCCGGTCGCGACCGGGGAAGCATTTCTTGACCTATCCCCCGGAATGCTCTACAGATGAACGAACGTCGCCACCGCACCACCCCGCACCGCGAGGGCCGGCTTGATGGGAAAAGCGCAGGGCCAGGACATCACCGACACCTGGAAGGTTTCCGACGCCATCGAACTCTACGGCGTCCGCAACTGGGGCAAGGGGTACTTCGGCGTCAACAAGGCCGGCCACGTCGTCGTCCACCCCGACAAGGACCCCACCAAGGCCATCGACCTGAAGGAACTGATCGACCAACTCCAGGCCCGCGGCATTCAGCTCCCCATCCTCCTGCGCTTCACCGACATCCTCCGCCACCGCGTCGGCGAAATCTACGACGCCTTCCAGGCCGCCATCAAGGAGTACGAGTACCAGGCCAACTACTGCTGCGTCTACCCCATCAAGGTCAACCAGCAGCGCCACGTCGTCGAGGAAATCCTCGACTTCGGTCGGCCGTACAACTTCGGCCTCGAAGCTGGCTCCAAGCCGGAACTCCTCGCCGTCCTGGCCGTTACCAACGGCCACCCGACGCCGATCGTGTGCAACGGCTTCAAGGACGACGAGTTCATCAAGATGGTCGTCCTGGCCCGCAAGATCGGCAAGGAGATCATCCCGGTCGTCGAGAAGTTCACCGAGGTCGAGGCCATCGTCAAGCACGCTCAGGAACTCGGCGTTCGGCCGGCGATCGGCGTGCGCGTCAAGCTCGCCAGCCGCGGGGCCGGCCGCTGGCGCAGTAGCGCCGGCTACCGCGCCAAGTTCGGCCTGACGCTCACCGAAGTCCTCGA
>CAZNSL010000961.1:0-2665 GCA_964574975.1 uncultured Alcaligenaceae bacterium
CGCGGTGGCCGGGCCGGCCGGCGGCGATGTCGGCCAGTCGCTGGCGTTTACCTTCACGGCCAGCGACCCGTCGCCGGCGGACCAAGCCGGCACCTTCACGTACCACATCGACTGGGATGGCGACGGCGCCGTCGACCAGACGGTCACAGGACCGGACTTGGTGACCGTTGACCACTCCTTCGCGGGTGCCGGCTCGTTCAACGTGACCGTGACCGCCACGGATCGTGACGGGGCGACCGGCCCGGCGGCCGCCCACGCCGTCGCCATCCTCGACCGGTCGACGACCGTCCTGCTGGCGGTCTCCGCACCGACGCCACTGTTCGGCGTCGACGGCGTTACCCTCACGGCCACGGTCGCCGCAGTCGGCGGCGGCGGTACCCCCACGGGGACCGTCACCTTCTACGACGGCGCGAGCCTCCTCGGCGCAGCCCCGCTGGTCGGTGGCGTCGCCACTCTGGGCCTCGGCAGCACCGCACTCGCCGTCGGGCCGCGCGACCTCCACGCGGTTTACGAGGGCGGTGGCGGCTTCCTCGGCAGCGCGGGCGCGGCGTCCGTGAACGTCCTGGCCCCGTCCACGATCCTGGGCCTCGTTTACGTGGATGTCAACGACGACGGCCAGGTCGACTCCGGCGAGGATGGCCTCGGCGGCGTCACCGTGACCCTGACGGGTGTTAACGACCAGGGCCAGGCGGTATACCGCGTCACCCAGACCGACACCAACGGCGTCTACGCCTTCGGCAACCTGCGGCCCAGCGGCCCCGCGGGGTATACCGTCTCCGAATCGCAGCCGGCCGGCTACCCCGACGGCCGCGACACGCTCGGCACGCTCAACGGCGTGTCCGTCGGCAGCGCGACCAACGACGCGTTCGCGGGCATCGTACTTCCGTACGGCGGCGCGCTGGCAGAGAACTACAACTTCGGCGAGCGGCCGGCGGGCACGAGTACCCTGGGCGCGGGCCAGACGGCGGGGATCGGGTTCTGGCAGAACAACCGGGGCCAGGCGCTCATCAAGGCCCTCAACGGCGGCCCGTCGGCCACGCAACTCGGGCACTGGCTGGCCGTCACGTTCCCCAACATGTACGCGGCGCTGGACGGCCAGACCAACGCCCAGGTGGCGGCGTACTACAAGACGCTGTTCGCCCGCAACGGCCAGACCTCGCCCGGTGGCCCGCCGAAGACGGACGCGCAGGTGATGGCGACCGCCCTCGCGGTGTACGTCACGAACCAGACGCTGGCGGGCACCACGGCGGCGGCCTACGGCTTCCAGGTGACGGCGACTGGCGTCGGCACGCGGACGTTCAACGTCGGCAACCGGGACGCGGCCTTCGGCGTGGCCAACGGCACCAGCCTGTCGGTGATGGACCTGCTGCTGGCCGTGAACGCCCGGTCGCGCAACGGCCTGCTGTACGACCTCAACGGCGACGGCGTCATCAGTAGTTCCGAAGCGAGTCTACGGACGATGGCCAACGACGTGTTCACCGCCATCAACGACGCCGGCGGCATCTGACCGGTAACCGTAACTGGCCGGCGGACGGAACGTCCGCCGGCCGGACGCCGCCCCAAGCGAATTCCCCGCGGGCTCCATAACGTACCGTGCCCGGTCGGCACCGGCGTGCAGGATCTGTGCGAAACCCTGGCATCGGCCGGACCCGGCACCCGACCCTGCCCGCTGAACGACGAAACCGCAGAGACACGCAGTTTCGGTCGATTTTGCCGTGCGGGCCCGGGTTTCACCGGGAGCTTCGGGTATCGGGTCGGTCGGTATCCCGACTCTGGTGACGAAGCCCGGCAATCGGCTGCCCACTTTCGCGGGGTGCAGGCCGTCACCACCCTGGACGTGCACCCGTCACGGGTGGCGTCCGTCGTCATCGACGACGGCGGGCCGCGGCGGTCGCGGGTGCGGTCGCTGTCCCACCACACGGCGAGCCGACGCCGCGCCCGACTCACGTGGGGTCGCCGAGCAGTCGGGCCGGCGGCACCCGCAGCGCGGCCGCGATGCGGCGTAGGCTGAGCAGCGCCAGGTTGCGCTCGCCGCGCTCCACGGAGCCGACGAAGGTGCGGTGCAGACCGCACGCCTCCCCGAGCTGCGCCTGCGTCAGGCGGCGGGCGTGGCGCAGCTCCCGCACCCGGGAGCCAACCCCTTCCAGGAACCGGCGGTCGTCGAGGTTCATCCTTGACGACCATCGTGCCGACGGCGAAGATGCGTTTGAGTAGCATTTCTCCGGTCGACTCCTCTGGAGACGCCGCGATGACTCCGCCGCCCCCGCCCGACCCGCGCCTGTGGCTCCTCGACGGCGACGTGCCGACCGGGCCGCACAGCCCCGGTGACGTCCGCGCCCGACTGGCCGCGGGCGAACTTTCGCCCGAAACACTTGCCTGCGGCGTCGGCAAGTCGGAATGGCAGCCCCTTGCCCGCACCCAAGGGTTCGGCTTGCCGGCCCCGACCCTGGCCGCCGACGCCGGCCGGCCGCCACCACCCCCGTCACACCTCGCGGCACTGGGCCCGGCCGCGCCGGCGGGCCCGCCGCACGCGGCGTCGGGCGGCACGCCGCTCCCGACGTTCGGGCGGCTGATCGTGGTCTACTGCCTGGGCGTCAACCCGCTCTTGTGGCCCCTCATGAACCTGTCCTGCTGCGTCACGGGCCCGACGTACCGCGCGGAATCG
>CAZNSL010000962.1:0-2651 GCA_964574975.1 uncultured Alcaligenaceae bacterium
GTCCCACTTCGCGCCGGCGTATCGCGCGGCGAGTACCGCGACCGCTTCCGCTCGGCCCTGGAGCGCGCCGCCGGCGCGGCAAAGCCGGAACTCGTCATCGTCAGCGCCGGGTACGACGCGCACCGGCTCGACCCGATCGGCGGGTTGGCGCTCGAAACCGAGGACTATAGCACGCTGACGCGCGATGTCCTCGACGTGGCCGCGGTCCACTGTAACGGTCGCGTCGTCGCCTGCCTGGAGGGAGGCTACCATTGGCGGGCCACAGCCGAGTCGGTGCGGGCGAGCCTGGAAACGCTGATCGAGGCCGAACCGTGACCGAGATCGCCAACTACCCCTGCACCGGTTGCGGCTGCATCTGCGACGATGTGACCCTGCACGTCGAAGAAGGCCGCATCGTTGATACGGTCAACGCCTGCCAGCGCGGTCGAGAATACTTGCTAGCCGCCAACGTCGATGGCGAAGCAGTCCCAATCGAGGTCGCCATCGACCAGGCGGCCCATCTCCTTGCAGCCGCGAAACTGCCGCTGATCGCCGGCGCGACGCATGCGACCGTCGAGGCTCAGCGCGCTGCCATCGAACTGGCGGATGTCGCCGGCGCATGTGTAGACTTCGGCGGGCCGTCCGAACGACTTTTTCCCGATGTCGGGAGTGCGACGTGTTCGCTTGGCGAGATCATGAACCGCGCCGATGTCGTGTTCGTGTGGCGCGATCGGCCACACGAGACGCACCCACGCTGGCGCGAGCGGTACTTCCGCGGCCAACGAGTCGTCGTCATCGGCGATGACGACACGGCCAAGTCCCTCGACGCCGACGAGTTCGTTTCCCTGGATGAGCGTGACGAGTTCGCCGCCTTGTGGCACTTGCGGGCGGCGATCCGAGGCCGGCCGACTCCATCGCCGTGGAACTGGTTGGCGGAAAGCCTGATGACCGCCCGGCCGAGTGTCCTGCTGTTCGGCGGCAACGGCCGCGCATTAGAAGCGGCACACGCCCTCGCCGCCGATCTGAACGACTTCACCCGCGCCTACGTCGTTACTCTGGCCGGTCCAGGCAATCCCGTAGGTGCGACCCAGGTCTTGACGTGGCAGACCGGCTACCCCGCCGCCGTCGGACTGCACCGCGGCTACCCGCGCTCCTTCGGGCGCGAGTATTCGGCCGAACGACTGATCGTACGACGCGAATGCGATCTGATCGTCACCATCGGAATACCGACAGTTGCGACCGGAAACGTAACCCACATTACCATCGCTGCCGATCCTAACGTAGCGGCCACAGTCGCGATTCCTTGCGCATCTTTCCCAGTTAGCACTGCCGGGACTATTTTCCGGAGCGATGGGATCGCCCTGCCCCTCCGAGTCGCAAGTCCCTCTTCACGTCCGGCCGACTTTCAGGTACTACGTGGTATCGCCCAGCGGCTTCGCATGACGCGGAGCGGCGGTTGACCCATGCGACGCACGGACGCTCGCGGATGACTAGCTACTTGACGAGCATCTGGCGATACCGCCACTTTTGGCTTTCGCTGGTCCGCATGGACCTGCGGACGCGCTACCGCCGATCGATCCTCGGCCTGGGCTGGTCGCTCCTCCAGCCGTTGGCGATGGCCTGCATCCTGTGCCTGGTCTTCCAGAGCTTCATGAAGGTACAGGTCAACGAGTACGTGCCGCACCTCTTGACCGGCCTCGTGTGCTGGAACTTCATCATCGCCTGCGCCGTCCACGGCTGCCAGTGCTTCTTCCAGGGCGAGGCGTACATCCGCCAATGCCCGTTGCCGCTGGCGATCTATCCGTTGCGCACCGCCATCGGCGGCCTGTTCCACTTCGGCATGGGCACGGTCGTGTTGCTCGCCGTTTGTACGGCGTTCCGCGGGTCGTTCCCAGGTCCGCTGGCCCTGTTGAGTTTCGCTCCGACCGTGTTGATCTTGTTCGCGTTCGGCTGGTCGCTAGCGGTGATTGCCGGCTCGGCCAACGCGTACTTTCAGGACACGCAACACCTCGCCGAAGTGTGCTTCCAGATCCTGTTCTACACGACACCGATCATCTGGAACGTCTCGATGCTCGGCGACCACTCGCTCGGCTGGCTGTTGCGATGGAATCCGTTCATCCCGTTCCTGACGCTGGTCCGAGAGCCGCTGTTGCACGGCGTTGTACCGGGTTGGGCGACCTACCTGTACGCCGCCGGCCTAACTGCTGCCACGGGCCTCCTGGCGGCGTACCTGCTCAGCAAACTCCAGAAGAAGCTAATCTTCCAGCTCTAAGCGCGGCCCCGGAGACGCACTCGGCTATGGTGGAGATCGACCTCGACCAGGTGAGCCTCGACTTCAAGGTGCGCCGCTACAAGCGGCTCGCGCTCAAGGAGTTCCTGGTCCGCGGCATGTTTTCGAAGGCGGCCAACCCCGTCCTGGAAGTCAAGGCGCTCGACAACATCACGCTGCACGTCGGTGAAGGCGAGCGCCTCGGTATCGTCGGCCCGAACGGGGCCGGCAAGAGTACGTTCCTGAAGATGCTCGCCGGCATCTACCCGCCGACGAGCGGCCGGCGCACCGTCAACGGCCGGATCAGCTCGCTGTTCGACATCACCCTCGGCTTCGAGCTGGATGCAAGCGGTTGGGAGAACATCTACTACCGCGGCTACCTCCAGGGCGAGACGCCGCAGTC